>JBBSTS010000132.1:0-4874 GCA_038235675.1 Myxococcota bacterium
CAGATCCAAACGCTGCTGGGCCATGCTCACCTCACCACCACCCAGCGCTACACCCGCCTGTGCGTCGAGCAGCTCAGCCACATCTACGACCTGGCCCACCCACGCAGCGGCAATCAGCCTGCCTCGGCGCCCAGCGAGCCTACGCCGGCGGCAGGCTGCTGCGATAATCACGCGCATAAATTCGCCAGATCGCCAGAAAAAACGCCATGATCACCGGCCCCGCCAAGATGCCGATGGCGCCAAAGATCGCCAGGCCGCCGAGCAACGACAAAAACGTCAGGCCGACGTGCATCTCGCTCTTGCCGCGCATCATCAGTGGCTTGATGAGGTTGTCGGCCACCCCGACTCCGACCCCACACCAAACGAAGAGGCCGATCCCTGCCCCAAAGCGCGAAGTAAGCAGCAGGTAGGCGACGGCTGGCACGAAGATGACCGCGCTGCCGATCACCGGGATGAAGCCGGCCACCACCGTCAAGATGCCGAAGAAGGGCGCGTGCGGGATCCCCACGGCGATGAAACCGATGGTCACGACGCCGCCGACCATCAGCGAGGTTACCACCGTGCCTACCAAGGCGGAGCTGGCGACGGCACGAAACTCCTGGATCAGCTCGTTGGTCTGATGGCGACGCAGAGGCGAGACGAGGTTGAGAAATTCGACCACTCGGGCGCCGTCGACGGTGAAGAAGAAATAGGCCGCCAAAACGAAGAGCAGGGCGCCCACCGCCCCCAGCGAGGCGCCCAGCGCCGATGGCGCCAGCTTCTGCACGAAGCTCAGCATGCCGGAGGCGTAGCTCTGCAGATCTGCACGGGTGATATGCAGCGCCTCGAGCCCCTGCGTCAGGGTGGCTTCGACGTGCGGCGGCAGCTGCAGCTTGGTTAAGTCGCCAAGCGAATCGATCTTGAGGCTGTCGCGCGCCCACTGCAGGCCCAAGATGATTTCACGTACCGCGACGACGGTGGTGCTGGCCAAGGGCGCCGCAAAAAAAGCCAGCAGCCCCAAGGTCATCAGCGAGCCGGAGAGTCGCTGGCGGTCCCCCAGTAGGCTGGCCAGCCGTCGATGCACCGGATAGAGGGCCATCGCCAGCACCGCCGCCAAAAAGAGACCCGACCAAAACGGCTGCACCAGATAGCCAGCCAGGGCGGTGGCGGCCAGCATGATGACCACGAAGGGCCCGTTGACGGCCTCGTCGCCGGCTTCTTTGCCAACGGCCGCGGGCTGCGGCGGCAGGGCCTGGGAAGGGGGAAGCACGTGGGGCATGGCAGAAGTCCTGAAGTTTTGGCGCGGCCGTGGCCGCGACCGGCAGTTGACGAAAGCTTGGGTAGCACGCATGTTGAGGCTTTTAAATCGCTCCACTGTGCGCAAGGTGCCCATTCTGATGTCGCAACGTTTTAGTCCGTTTGGCACGCCGCGGCGGCCCGTCTTTGTCTCAACGACCGTGCTGGCGGTAAGACGCGGCGGCCACGTGGTGCTGGCCGCCGACGGTCAGGTGACCATGAACAACACCGTCGTCAAGCACGGTGCCCATAAGCTTCGGCGCTTGCAAGGCGGCCGCGTGCTCGCCGGCTTTGCTGGTGCCACCGCCGACGCCTTCACCCTTTTCGAGCGCTTCGAAACCAAGCTCAAAGACTACGCCAGCAACCTCACCCGGGCGGCAGTCGAGCTGACCAAAGAGTGGCGCACCGACCGCATGCTGCGGCGACTCGAGGCCCTGCTGCTGGTGGCGGACGCGGAGCGCACTTTTTTGCTCTCCGGCACCGGCGACGTGCTAGAGCCCGAGCAGGGCGCCGTCGCCATCGGCTCGGGCGGCAACTACGCCGTCGCCGCCGCCCGCGCTCTGTTGCAGCACAGCAGCCTGGGCGCGCGGCAGGTGGCGGAGGCGTCGCTGCACATCGCGGCCGATCTGTGCATCTACACCGACGACCACCTACAGGTCGAAGAGATCGGAGCACCCTGATGTCGTCTGCCCCGTCGCCGAGTGGCGCCAACGTCGACGCCGCGAGCACCCTGACGCCGCAGCAGATCGTCGCCGCCCTCGACCAGCACATCGTCGGCCAGACGGCCGCCAAGCGGGCGGTGGCGATTGCCCTGCGCAACCGCTGGCGCCGCCGCCAGGTGCCCGTGGCGCTGCGCGAAGAGATCGTCCCGAAAAACATCATCCTCATCGGCGCCACCGGCGTCGGCAAGACCGAGATCGCACGGCGCCTGGCGAAGCTGGCACAGGCGCCCTTCACCAAAGTCGAGGCCTCCAAGTTCACCGAGGTGGGTTACGTCGGGCGCGACGTCGATTCCATCGTGCGCGATTTGGTGGAGGCGGCCGTGCGCATGGTGCGCCTCGAGGCCAAGGCGCGGGTCGCCGAGGTGGCCAAACGCCACGCCACCGAACGCCTGCTCGACCTGCTGTTGCCCGACAGCCGCAAGCAAAAGGCCGACGAGTCGACCGAGGCCAGCCGCCTGCGCCTGCGCGCCATGCTCGACGCTGGCAAAATGGACGCGCGCGAGGTGGAAATGGAGGCCGAGGAGCGGCGGCTGCCCAACGTCCATTTCCTCTCCGGCGGCGGCAGCGGTGCTGGCAACGTCGAAGAGATGGGCGGCCACCTCCAGGAGATGCTCGGACAGCTGGTCGGCCGCCGCGCCCGCAAGCGCCGCGTGCGCATCCCCGAGGCCCTGAGCATGCTCAGCGAAGAAGAGGCGCAAAAGCTCATCGACGACGAGGCGGTGACCCAGGAGGCAGTGCGGCGCGCCGAGGAATCGGGGATCATCTTCTTGGACGAGATCGACAAGATCGCCCGGCGCGAGGGCAGCGGCGGCGGCAATGGCCCCGACGTCTCGCGCGAAGGCGTCCAGCGCGACATCCTTCCGATCGTCGAGGGCAGCGCAGTCAACACCAAATATGGCAGCGTCAACACCGCCCACATGCTCTTCATCGCCGCCGGCGCCTTCCACGTCAGCAAGGTCTCCGACCTCATTCCCGAGCTGCAGGGACGTTTTCCCATTCGCGTCGAGCTCGAATCGCTGGGCGAAGCAGAGCTGTTGCGCATCCTGCGCGAGCCACAGGCGGCGTTGCCGGTGCAGTACGCGGCGCTGATGCAGGCCGAAGGCATTGCCCTCGAATTTACCGACGATGGCCTGGCGGCGCTCGCGAAGCTCGCCGCCGAGGCCAATGCCCAGGCGGAGAACATCGGCGCCCGCCGCCTGCACACCGTCTGCGAGCGCCTGCTGGAGGAGGTCTCCTTCGACGGCCCCGACCATCCGCACGCCAAGGTGCGCATCGACGCTGCCTACGTACAGAAAAAAGTGGGCCAGAGCATCGAGCAAGAAGATCTGACCCGTTACATCCTCTAAGCTGGCACACGCTTTGCGCCTGCGGCCGAATTCACGTAGCGTTCTGGGATGAGACTGGCGGCAACGACGGCCTTGCTGGCCGCCTATTTGGCCGGCGCCGAACCGCTGGCAGCGGCGCTGCGGGAAGCGCCGGCGCCGACCCTCGAAACGATCTACGAGGGCGGCCTGCAGGAGGGCTGGGAGGACTGGGGCTGGGCGCCGCGCGACACCGAGGGCGGCCACGCGGCGCGGATAAACTTCGCCAACTACGCCGGCTGGGCCCTGGTGCATCGCCGCGGCTCCCTCCCCCACGCCGAGGCGGTCAACTTTTCTTTGGGGGCGCTGCCAAGCTTCGGCGAGTTCCTCGAGCTGCGGGTGGCGACGGCCGCCGACGACCGCTTCCCCCGTGTGCACATCGAGGCCCGCCACATGGGCCGCGGCAAGGACAACGCCCTGTGGGTGCGGGTGCCGATGGCGGAGCTCAACCCCAAGGGCACCCCCTTTGACCGCCTCATTCTGCGCGCCCACCGCGCCGTCGATGGGGCCTGGGTGGAAATCGATCACTACACCCTCAGCGGTGCCCCGGGACAGGTCGCGGCCGGGCCCGACCCCCTCTCCTTCGACTTCGACAACGAGCAGCCGCGCCGCCTCAACGCCGTCAGCGTCAACTGTGAGGCCGCGGGACAATCCATCAGCCCACTGATCTATGGCATCGGCTTCGACCCCCGCAGCACCGACGATGCCCCCTGGCAGCTGGGCGCCAGCAGCCGACGCTGGGGCGGCTCGCCGACCAGCCGCTACAACTGGCAGTTGGGCAATGCTTGGAACACCGGCGCCGACTGGTTCTTCACCAACATCAACTATGCGCCGCATGCGGGCTTCTCCTGGCGCACCTTTTTGGACGACAACCGGGCGCACCAAATCAAGGCGGCCATGAGCCTGCCGATGCTCGGCTGGGTGGCACGCGATCGCAAATCCTACGCCTTCCCAGTGCAGACCTTTGGTCCCCAGGGCGCCACCGCACCGCCCAACGGCGACATGGGCAATGGTCTGGGGATCGACGGCGCCCCCTTGCGCTCCGGCAACCCGACGTTGACCAGTCGCCCGGCGCCGCCAGAGTTTGTCGCCGCCTGGGTGCGGGCCATCGTCCAGCACGCCAAGGGCAACCCGCGGCGCGACGTGGCCATGTATGTCCTCGACGACGAGCCGGGCCTATGGCATTACCGCCACCGCGACGTGCATCCCCAGCCGCTTACCTACGACGAGCTGCTCGGGCGCACCCTGGCCTACGGCAGCGCCATCCGCCGCGCCGACCCTGGGGCGCTGATCGCAGGGCCGGCGGCGTGGGGCTGGGCGGATTACTTCTACTCCGGCCAGGACCAGAAGGTGGGGCTGGCAAGCCGGCCTGACCGCCTGATGCACAACGACACCGAGCTGCTCTCCTGGTACTTGACCAAGCTGCGCGACTACGACCAGCGCACAGGCCACCGCCTGCTCAACCTGCTCGACGTCCACTTCACGCCGCAGGCGGCCCACGTCTTCGGCGCCGACG
>JBBSTS010000133.1:0-4872 GCA_038235675.1 Myxococcota bacterium
CCTCGTCGCCGGCGCCGAGCGCCGCACCGGCCACCTCCACCCTGCAGTCCTGGCAGAACGACGTGGTCTACCAGGTCTACCCGCAGAGCTTCGCCGACAGCAACGGCGATGGTTTCGGCGATTTGCGCGGCATGCTCAGCAAGGTGGACTACCTGCACGACCTCGGGGTGGACGTCGTCTGGTTCACTCCCATCTACGCCAGCAGCCACTACGACGGCGGCTACGACGTCAGCGACTACCTTGCCATCGACCCGCAGTACGGCACGATGGCCGACTGGTATGCCCTACGCGATGCCCTGCACGCACGCGGCATGAAGATCGTCATGGACCTGGTGGTCAACCACTCCTCCGACGCCCATCCCTGGTATCGGCAGGAGGTCCAGCTCAAGCGCCTGCAGCATCAACTGACCGAGCTGATCCGTCTGGCGCCGGAGGAGGAGGGAGAGACCATTCTCAACCTGCTGGCGGACCCCGAGTCGCGCGGCGACCAGCCGCTCAGCGCCAACGTCGAGGCCGCCAACCGCGCCATCGACCGCTACTTGCAGGTCGACAACGCCGCCGCCGAGGCGGCCGGCTACCCCTGCCAGGCCAGCCAGCTGGCGACGCTGGCACGCGCCCTTTCCCCCTGCGCCGAGCCCAGCCGCCGCTGCGTCGGCATCGATCTGCCTTTCGACGACTTTTACATTTGGCGCGACGCCCCCAACAATTGGACCAGCTTTTTCTCCGGCTCGGCCTGGCATGCCGTCGAGGGCACCGGTGGCCACACCCTGTCGATGTTCAGCGAGCATCAGGTGGACCTTAATTGGCGCAACCCCCGCGTCCGCAGCAGCATGGCGCACGTGGTCGCCACCTGGGAGGCGCGCGGCCTGGACGGGATCCGCATCGACGCCCTGGCGACGCTGAGCAAAAACCCCACCTTTCCCAATGCCCTGCCGAACGAAAATTATGCTACCGGCGCCGGCAACCGTTTTTACACCAACCTGCCGGCCGTCCACCGCTTCTTGCGTGAGCTGGCGCACGTTTATCGCCCCGGCTTTCGTAGCATCGGCGAGGTGGCCTTTATTCACTCCGACGGCGCAGTGGCCTACAGCGGCGCCGACCGCGACGAGGTCAAGGAGGTCTTTGTCTTCGACCACATCGTCGGCGACAACGACGGCAGCAAGTTTCGTCCACGGCCCTTCGACGTCCTGGCCTTCAAGCGCGAGTTTGCCCTGCAGCAGCGCCTGATCCACGACCGCGCCTGGCTCGGCAATTATCTGGAAAACCACGACCAGCTGCGGGTCACCAGCCGCTTCGGCGACGTCGGCGCCTTTCGTGCGCAGTCTGCCAAACTCTTCGCCGCCCTGTTGATGACCCTCGAGGGCACCCCCTACATCTACCAGGGGCAGGAGATCGGCATGACCAACTTGCCGCCGTCGATGACTCAGCGCATTGAGGACGTGCAGGACATCGAGGCGCGCAACTACTACTATGCGCAGGTCAAAGCCGGCGAGGCAGCCGGACCACTTTTGAAGAACGTCATCCGCCGCTGCCGCGACAACATGCGCTCGGCGATGCAGTGGAGCAGCGCGCCTGGGGCCGGCTTCTCCAGCCATCCCGGCGTCGTGCGGGTCAACCCCAACACCACCACCATCAACGTCGACGCCGCGTTGGCCGATCCCAACAGCATCTGGCATGCCTACCACGACCTCATCGCCGCCCGCCGTACCCATCCCTCCTGGGTCCACGGTCGCATGGTCGATTTGCTTCCCGAGCACCCCAAGGTGTTCGCCTACGCACGCGTCAAAGACGACGAGAAGACGCTGGTGCTGCTCAACATCTCCGACGAGGTGCAGGCCATCGACGTGCCCACGGTGGGCCTGCCAAACGGGCCGCTGCAGGAGGCCTTCAGCAACTATCCCCAGGTGCCAGCGCTGCAGTCGGCGCTCACCCTGCGCCCCTGGGAGGCGCGTATCGTCGTCGGCCGCCGGCAGCCGCCGCAGCCGGTCAAGGAGTCCACGCCCCAGGCCGAAGGGTGCTCTCTTGCCGCACCGAGCAGCTGTTCAAAGCCACTGGATCCAGGCACCGACGAGGACGCCCTCGTGCCCTAAAGGCTGCGACATCCAGTCTCATTTTGCATCATTTAAAAGACTTAAATAAAGACTAAAGCCTGTATTGGCCTGCGTCAAACGGGGACGATGGTCGGGGCGGCGGGATTCGAACTCGCGGCCCCCTGCTCCCAAAGCAGGTGCTCTACCAAGCTGAGCTACGCCCCGGACCTTCGCCGCTGCCATATCCTCCGGCGCGCGAGAAGACACGCGACCCGGAGGCCAAAATACCTATTTGTGTAGCGTCCCTAAATTAATGGTGAGGGTGGCGAATCCCTGCATTTGGTTGAGCCACGCCGTGCCGTTCTGCAGCGGATGCGTTAGGAGGATCCCCGCCCCCAGGCCGAGGGAGGCGCGCGCGGAAAAGGCGACGCGCACGCCCACCTCGGCGTTGAAGCCGACCAACTTCGCGAACAACAGCGTGTCCGATGCCGCTGCGGGAGAGCCGACAACGTCGGCGCTGGCCTTGGCCTTGGCCAAGAGGGGAAACCAGCCGCCGTGCAGGGCGAAAAAGGGCTGCACGAGGCCTGTCAGGCCGATGAAGCGGACGCCAGGGGCCAGTGCCAGCTGTTTGGCGCTGTAATCGGCCACCTCAGAGGGAGCCTCGGGGTTGCTCGTGAGGGTTCGCGACAAAGAGACCGCACCGACGAGAAACTCGTAGACTTGCTGCATCTTCTCGAGGGATTCCTGCGGTGTGTCCCAGCCCACCGCCACGGAAAGGTTGGCGGCCGCCTTCAAGGGCGACAAGGGGCTGCCGACGCCGCCACGCAGCGACAGGGGATAGGCCGCCCGAGCGGAGGACCACGGCACAGCAACGACCCAGCAACAGGACAAAACAGCCAAGAGTCTTTTCATTTGGCAAGAGTAAAACTGAGGCCAGGATCAAGGCAAGCAGCAGCCGCCGACGCATGCGTCTGATCCCCGCCGCGCGCCAACGGCTCAAGACGTCGTGGCCCGGCCCATGCAGCCAGCCGGGCCAGCCAGGGGCGCGGCTGCGGCACCGCCTGCTGCGGCCGCAACAGCTGGTAGAAGCGGCGCGTGGCGGCCGCCTCGGCAGCAAAGGTGCGGTGCTGCAGGACGTGGGCCTGCGCCTGCAGGGCACGTCCCCGCGCCGCGGGCCAGTCGGCGAGCAGGGCGGCCAGGACCGGCTGCAGGGCGGCGGCGCTGAGGGGCTCGAAGAGGGTGGCGCGGCCGCCAGCGCCCAGCTCGGCCACCGCCGGCGCGCCGCCATAGGCCAAGAGCGGCACCGCCGTGACCATTGCCTCGAGCGCTGCACGGCCGCCGGCGTCGTTCCCTAGCCGGCCGACGAAGGCGAGGTCGAGGGCGGCGTAGAAGTCGTGCAGCTGCGGCTGCGGCACATAGCCCAAGAAGTGGACCCGCGCCGTCAGGCCCAGCCGCGCCGTCAGGCGCCGCAGGCTCGTTTGCGCCTCGCCCAGGCCGGCCAGCGCGACGTGGACGTCGTCGCGCCGCAGGTCGGCCACCGCCTGCAACAGCTGCGCTTGACCGCGACCGGCGAGCAGGGCGGCCTGACCGACGAGCGTTGCCCCGACAGGCACCCCCAGCCGCCGCCGCAGCGCCTCGCCGGCGGCCACCGCCGCCGCGTGGGTCTGCGCCGGCGGCGCGATGCCGGCGGGCACAATTGCCACAGGCGGCGGCGGGTGGGCCGCCGCCTGCAGCTGGCGGTGGTCGGCGGCGCTGCGGACGATGAGGCCGGCGGTGCGGCGCCAGAGGCTGCCCTGCCCCAGACGTGGCCGCAGGGCACGCGGGGCGTGCAGGGTGCGCACCAGGGTCGTCTGCTGCAGGGGCACCAAGGCTGCCAGCAGGTGGTCGTGCGTCATGTGGCAGTGCAGCACGTCGATCGCCTGACGGCGGCACAGCGCCGCCAAGCGATAATGGTCGCGCACGTGCTCCCACGGGGCGGCACGATGGCTGAGCACCAGCGACAGCGGCGGTGCCAGGGCGTGGGCCTGCAGCTGCGGCAGGGCGGCTTCCTCGTAGCCGTCGAAGTTGCCGCGGCGGCAGTCGACCGCCAAGTAGACGACGTCGCCTGCAGCACGCTGGGCAAGCGCCAGCCCCAACGTCGGCGGCACCGGACCGGAGTAAAGCGAGTAGCTGACCAGATGAAGGATGCGCATCGCGACGACGACCTCGAAGGGGGTAAGCTCACCCCTTCATTAGCAAGTATCGTTTGCACCAGCGAGCGATTTGCGCTAATTACCCCAGCACATCATGGATGAAATGCGCGAAAGAATCATTGCTGCCGCCAAGCGCCACCGCGATCGCTGTGCCGACTTTACCCGCGAGCTCATCGCCGTCCCCTCGCCCAGCCGCGGCGAAGAGGGCGTCGCCGCGCTGGCCCGGCGCGAGATGCTGCGCCTGGGCTACCCACACGCCGACATCGATCGCTTCGGCAACGTCGTGGGGCGCATCGGCAACGGCCGCACCAAGATCGTCTTCGACGCCCATCTCGATACGGTGGGGATAGGCGATCGCAGTTCGTGGCGCTTCGACCCCTACGGCGGCGATTTCAAGGCCGGCAAGGTTTACGGCCACGGCGCCACCAACAACAAAGGTGGCCTCGCCTCGATCATCTTCGCCGGTGGCATCATCCAAGAGCTCGACTTGGCCACCGACTGCACGGTCTACATCATCGGCTCGATCCAGGCCGAAGAGTGCGAAGGCCTGGCCTACAAGGCCCTCTTCGACGTCGAGAAGCTCTACCCCCACTTCGTCGTCCTGTCGATGCCTACCGGCATGCGGATCTGCCGCGGCCACCGTGGCCGCA
>JBBSTS010000134.1:0-4807 GCA_038235675.1 Myxococcota bacterium
CCACCACCGCCTGCGCCATGCCCATGTAATCCAGGCCGCCGTGCTCGTAGAAGCGTTTGTCTTCGGCGGCGATGAAGGCGCGCGCCAACAGGGGCGGGATGTGCTCGGGCGCCACCAGCACGCGCCGCTCGAGGGAAAATTCGGCGATCAGCTGATGGTCGGCCGAATATACCCGCGTGCCCACTTTGGGCTGATAGTCGGCGATGGAATCGAACTGCAGGACGGTGGGGGCGAAGTAGAAGTAGAGCCCCAGCAGGCCCACGGCTGCGGCGGTGCTGCCGCAAAGGGAGAAAAACACCACCAGCCGCAGCAGCATGCGAGCATAACGAGCGGCCATGGGAGCGCTCGTAGCACAACGCCGATGGGCGCCTCAAGCGAGGCGCCTCGACGAGCAGAAGCAAAAAAATGCTAGAGGAGCCCGCGCGGGTCCCAACTCTCGAGCATTTTGTCAGCCTCTTGCTGGATCCGCCCGTCGATGTCCTGCGGCGAGAGCCCCAGCTTCTCTTGCATGGGCTGGTAGAGGGGGTAATTGACCTCGGTGTTCTGAACCACGAAGTTGTCCTCGCCGTAGGCCCGCACCGACAGGTAGGCCAGCGCGGCGTGGCGCCGGCAGGTGTCTTCTTCGAACCAAGAGATCGCCTGAACCTGGGGCGCGGCGCAGACGGCGCTTAAGTCTTGCAGCATCTGCACGTCACAGTCGCGCTGGCTGAGCTGCCGGGTGATGCCGTTGTGGTGGTAGCAGTAGTCATGGTTGACCGCGGCGTCCCAGAACAGCTCCGCCCAGCGGCCGAGATCCAGGTCTTGGTGGAGGCCGCTGAGGGTCTGTAAGCTGGGGGGCGTCGAGGGACCGTCGTTGAAGTAGGCACGCCCCTGCGCATCGCGAAACATGCACTGAAAGGTCTGCACTCCACCTTCACCGCTGCCGCAGCGCTGCACCTCTTCGGCGCCGTCGAAGTTCAGGGTCGCCTCGCCGTCACGGCAGGGGCTGATCTCCACGCGCTCCACCCAGGTGCCCTTGTCCCTGTCGCAGTGGTGCCGGCGCTGCTCGAGCTGCGGCCCCTCGATGTAATCGTTGGCCGCATCCAGGGCCTCGTCGAAAGAATCACTTAGGTCGCCGAGGGCATCACTGGCACCCTCTTTGACCTGCTCCGCCCCGCCTTTGACGTCGTCCAACACGTCGTCGGTGGATAGATTGAGCTGGCCGCAGCCCGTCATTAAGACGGTGCAGGCACAGAGGCGGGCTATGAGGGGTGACAGGCGCATAAACTTACTCCAGATACATTATCGCGTCAAAAGGCGACCCTCGATACTACCAACGGGTGCACCGGCTGTCAAGGCGCAACCGCGGCGGTGGGTAGCCAAATTGTCGCCGTTGCGCTAGGATTGCGGGCATGTATCCCGACCTAAATCCGCTCTCGCCGCTGCAGGGCAGCATCAACCAACCCCCCGTGGCGCAGCTGGAGCCGCTGCCGCGCCCCTTTTTGACCCTGCTGATCTTCGGCACGGCGCTGCTGGCCTACATCGCCTGGCCGGTGCGGGTGCCGCTGTTTTTGGCCGCCGTGCTGACGGTGGTCAGCCGCTCGCTGTACCTGCGGATGATCGTTTTGCTGGGGGGCAGAGAGCGCCTGGCCGGCGCCCTGATGACCCTCCTGTTGCTCGGCTGCATCGTCGTGCCGGTGCTGTCGCTCGCCGCCAGCGGCCTGCAGGAAGTGACCGAGGGCCTCGCCTGGCTCACCAACAGCCTGGGCTTCGCCAAAGACGAGCTGGCCGGCGCCCCGGAAGTGTTTCGCCGCGGGCTACAGAGGCTGGGAACGATCCTGCACCTGAGCCCCGAGCAGGTGCGTGGCCTGCTCAAAGAAGCGATGCACGTCGCCCAGCAGTTTGCCCCGGCGGTGCTCACTGCCTCGGTGGGGGCCTTCGGCAAGACCTTTTTGATGCTCGTCGCCTTTTACTTCTTCACCGTCGACGGCCACTGGCTGACCCGCTTTGTCGGCAGGATCTCGCCGCTGCGGCCGTCGGAGACCCACGAGCTTCTGGTTGAGTTTCGCAACGTCACCAGTGGGGCCGTGTTGGGCAACGCAGTCAACGCCATCTTTCAGGCCTGCGTGCTGTTCGCTGGCTTCGTCGCCACCCAGATCCCGCACGCCCTGTTTTTTGGGATCATGGCGGTGCCCGCCGCCCTGGTGCCGCTGGTGGGCTCACAGCTGATCTGGGCCCCGGCCATGGGGATCCTGCTCTATCAGGGCCGCGGCGGCGCCGGTTTGGGCCTGGCGCTGTGGTGCACCATCACCGTGCTGATCATCGACAACGTGGTCAAACCCTGGGTGCTGCGCGGCAAGGTGGAGCTGCACGGCGGCCTGCTGCTGCTGGGCTTCATCGGCGGCCTGGGCATGTTTGGCCTGATGGGGCTCGTCGCCGGCCCCCTGGCAGTGGCTTTTTCGGCCACCCTGTTTCGCATCTATCAGCGCGACTACTTGAATCGCGCCATCGTCACGGGCAACCTCAACGCTCCCTGATCCATCGAAGGAGATCTTCATGTCGACCCCCGCGCCGCAATCTGCCCCTCAGGGCTTCTCCTTGGTCTACAGCACCACCGGTACGTCGGCGATCCGCATGGTGCAATTTGTCACGGTCGCCTTCGGGACGGCGGGGGTTTTCTTTGCCGGCCTGCTGCTGCAGGCACCGGTGGAGCAGAACATCTCACATACGAGCAAAGTAAGCTGGGCCGTCGTGCTTGGGCTGGTGGCCCTTGGTCTGCCGCTGGTCGGCTATCTGTACGTCCGCAAATTGGTCCTCAAAATGTGGCTTAGCGACGACAAGAAGGTCCTGCGCCTAGAGCAGCCGGCTTTTTTCGGCACCACCGTGCGCGAGCTGCCACGCGCCAGCCTGCGCGTGGCCCATTTTACCGACGGCGATTCTGCCGGTGAAAAAGCCCTGGCGCCCAAGCGCTTCGACATCCATGTGGAAGGCGGAGGCGACTTCACCATCGTCCTGGACGGCCACGCCGCCCAACAACGCGCCGCGGTGATCGACGCCCTGCAGGGTTGACCCGCGGCAAACAAGTCGATATTCCTTCGCCAACTATTTCCTCTCAGGAGACTTTTATGTCGAATCCCCTCTTTGGTACGGCCGCAGCATCCTTGATGCGCTCGGCTGCACGCACCCTATCGTTTTTGGCCATCGCCCTCGTCGCAAGCCCCAGCTTCGCGGCCGGCGAAGAATTGAAGAGCTCGATCGAAGCGGGCCGCGCCAACATCGTTGCCCCCGAGACGCTGCCGGCAGCGCGTTCGACCAACCAGCCCCTGCCCGCCACCCCCAGCCCCGTCGCTGGCCATCACTTCGGCGTCGTTAAGCAGGCCGGCATCGGCGGCCCGACCGCCTACGCCCGTGGCGGCGTCCTCGAGTTGGGCGGCGGCTTCGCTTGGCAGCAGGCCAACCGCTTCTCGAACATCTCGTTCGACCCCTTCGTCGGTTGGTTCTTTGCTGACAACTTCGAGCTGTCGTTCATCGGCAAATACAGCTACAGCCACAACGGCAATGGCGCCCCCGGCCAGCAGGATGCCCACCTGTTTAACCTGTTGGTTGAGCCCAGCGTTCACATTCCGGTGGTCGACAACCTCTTCTTGTTCGCAGGCTGGGGCCTGGGCGTCGCGTTCAACGCGCCCAACGTCAACGCCGGCTTTTCGATGACGCCGCGCTTGGGCATGAACATCCTCATCGGCCGCTCGGGGATCCTGACCCCTTCGGTGGACTTGAGCTTCATCAGCAACAGCGCCGTCCAGGTGGCCAGCGAGGGGACCCCCACGGGCAACCTGACCGTCAACACCCGTTACGGTGCCAGCATCAGCTACGGCGTCATGTGGTAGGTCGTTCCGCCTAACGGCGGACGCGAGAAGCCGGCGAGCCTACGGGCAAGCCGGCTTTTTTTGCGCCCAGCGCTCGACGGCGACGCTGGCGCGGCCATCGCTGAGGCAGCCCGGTTTGCACACCCGCAGCTGCAGGCGCTCAGACGTGAAGGACTCCAGCAGGTGGGCGGCAAGCGCCTCGCAGAGGGTTTCGATCAGGCCGTAGTGGCGGCGGCGCAAAACGGCGTCGATGGCGCCGCGCACCGCCGACCAGTCCAGCGTGGCGCCGAGGGTGTCGGACTGCGCCGCCTGCGCCGTCGGCAGCCAAAAGCCGACGTCGACCTCGATGCTCTGATCTCGGCCGTGCTCGTGCGCAT
This sequence comes from Myxococcota bacterium, assembly GCA_038235675.1. Lineage (GTDB taxonomy): Bacteria > Myxococcota > XYA12-FULL-58-9 > XYA12-FULL-58-9 > JBBSTS01 > JBBSTS01. Next base: position 4,223 of record JBBSTS010000134.1, read on the forward strand.
GAACGCCAACCTGGGCGGCAAAAAAGTGCATGCCTTCGACCCGCACCCAGCCGTGGGTCTGCGCCTCGGGCGTGCGGCCTCCGCATGCGCAGGCGGGCATCGCACCCACCTCAGCCGCGCCGCGGATCGCGGGGCTGCTGCTGGGTCATGCAATGAAAGGCGCCGCCGCCGGTCAAGATGGCGCTGGCACTGCGGCCGCAGACCTTGCGGCCGGCGAACAGCCCGGCCAGCTCAGCCACCGCCGCCGCGTCTTGGCCGCTGTCGTAGGTCGGCATGACGACGCAGCCGTTGCCGATGACGAAATTTAGATAGCTTGCCGGCATCGGCTCGCCGGCCGCGTTGCAGACGCGCCCCGGCGAGGGGATGGTGTGAACGCAGAGACGCCGGCCAAGAGCGTCGCGGGCGGCGCCCAAGGTGGCGGCGATGGCACGCAGGGCGGTGGCATTGGGGTCGTCGGCACCGCTGGGGCGCATACAGACGACGTGGCCGGGGGCGACGAAGCGGGCCAAGGTATCGACGTGACCGTCGGTGTGGTCGTTGAGCAGGCCATCGTCCAGCCAGATCACCTTCCGGGCACCCAACGCG
>JBBSTS010000135.1:0-4806 GCA_038235675.1 Myxococcota bacterium
AAAATTTGTCGGTAACTGAGCCGTGCCGGAAAACTGTGGGCGTCTAGACGAATTGTTTTATGGCGCCTGAGACGTCAAGCTTCGCATTCCGGCTGGTTGGTGCTTCGCCTCGCGCCTAATGTTATCGGTGAATAGTTACAAAAGATCCAAGAAGAAGATTATCTTTTTTTGCTTTCGGCGCTGCCGTTTCGCGTCTTTGAGGTGCGTGAGTCGCACCTGTGCGGCACGGAAACCACACATTGACAAGCGACGTCAAATGCTCCTTGACGAGGCGTCCCAAGGCCGGCCCATGTCGCCGAAGCTGCCAACGCGGGCGCCTCGCCGCGGCGAGCCACAAAGTGGTGGGCAGCCAAACTTTGGAGCGGCCTCGCAAGCCGCATCGCGTCAAATCCTGGTGGGCGGTGGAGAAGGGTCGGCGCGGCTTGGAGATGTCTTTTTGCCATAAGCAATTGTGGTCTGGATGTAGGCATGCTATTGTTTCTCCTCGAAATAATCTTCACCGAGCAGGATAAGTGTATGCCCCTAAGTATTCCCTCCCTTAGCAGCTGGTTCACCAGCGCCCTTTCCTCCGATAACGCGTCGCATTCGAGCCTCTCCTCGCAGTCTTCAGGCATTCACGTCCCCGGGAGCGATTCAGGATCCGAGCGCGATTGGCACGCTGCTGGCCGCGTGGTCAACAACCTGGTCAGCCAGGGCGCGCTACGCCCGCACAAGGCGGGCGACGTCGATGACTGGCAGGCGCAGGCAGCGTTCAAGCAGGGCCTGCTCGACAGCTTTCTGCGCGCGGCGAGCGAAGTCGTGGAGAAAGGCGATGCCTCACAGCCGCGCGCAACTCGGTCATCGGAGCAGCCGTCGTGTGGCGGCCGCGTCCTGCAAAAGGTGAAAGGCTCGCCGCTGCTCGCCTGCTTCAAGCGCCAGTGAGTTAGGCCGACGTCAAAGGCTTATGCCTTCTGCAGGTGGCGAGCCAAGATAAGGCGTTGGATCTCGCTGGTGCCCTCGCCGATGGTGCAGAGCTTGGCGTCACGGTAGAAGCGCTCGACGGGGAATTCGTCGATGTAGCCGTAGCCGCCGTGGATTTGAACCGCTTCCTCGGTGGCACGCATCGCCGCCTCGGAGGCGAAAAGCTTGGCCATCGACGCTTCTTTGCTGAAGGGCTTGCCGGCGTCACACAACAGGGCAGCGCGGTAGGTGAGCAGGCGCGCGGCATCGAGCTCGGTGGCCATGTCGGCGAGCTTCCATTGGATCGCCTGGAACTCCGCCACCGCCTTGCCGAATTGGCGGCGTTGCAGCGCATAGGTGCGCGCCGCCGCCAGGGCCGCCGTCCCCAGGCCGACGCTGAGGGCGCCGAGGGTGATGCGGCCTTTGTCGAGGGTTTTGAGGGCGTCGACGAATCCGTTTCCTACCTCCCCAAGCCGCTGAGCGTCGTCGAGCGCAACGGCGTCGAAGGTCAGGCTGGCAGTGTCCGAGGCGCGCATCCCCAGCTTGCCGGTCAGGGGCCGGGATGAAAAACCTGGCGTTTTCTGCTCGACCAAAAAGGCGGTGATCCCGCGGGTCTTTTTTGCGCGGTCGGTGCAGGCCAGCACGATGCAGACGTCCGCGACGCATCCCTGGGTGATGAAAATCTTGCTGCCCTGCAGGTGCCAGGTGTCGCCTTCGCGGGTTGCGGTGGTGCGTAGGGCGGCAGCGTCTGAGCCACTGTCCGGCTCGGTCAGCGCCCACGCCCCCAGCATCTCACCTGCGGCCAGCGGCCGCAGGTAGCGCTCTTTTTGCGCCGCGCTGCCGGCCGCCTGCAGGTGGCCCGTGGCCAAGCCGTTATGAGAGGCGACCGTCAGCGCCAGCGAACCGTCGCCGCGCGCCAGCTCCTCGACCACCACGGCGGTCTCCATCGCGCCCAGGCCGCTGCCGCCATATGCGGGGTCGACGCTGATCCCCAGCGCCCCGAGGGCCGCCAGCTCATCCACCGCGGCGCGCGGAAAGCTGCCGCTGCGGTCCCAGCCACGTGCGGCGGGGGTGACCTTTTCCTGGACGAAACGGCGCATGCTGTCGCGCAGCTGCGCTTGGGTCGGGCTGAGTTCAAAATCCATTGCGGCTCCTGCTGCTGCCCCTAAAGTTAACTCGCCCCCCTGGCGGCAGCAACCCACCCCGACGGCGGGGCGCCGTGGGCCAAGGTGAGCAGCACGTCCGCCTTGGCCAAGCTGCCCACCAAAAGAGGGTCGGCGGCGCCACGCACCACCGGCAGGCGCTCGCCGGGAAAGCGGGCGAAAGCACCGACCGCCTCGAGCAGGCTTTGCGACGGCTGGAGCGCTGGCACTTTGCCCTCCATGATGTCGTAGGCGGTCACCAACTGCGCCAAGGTCGGGTCGTCCAAATAGGAGCGGATGTCGGGCAAGAAGATCACGCCGCAGTAGCGCTGCTGGGCGTCCACCACGAAAATCTCGGTGGCTTCACCGACGGCAAACGCCCGCGCCACCGCAAGGAAGCTGGCCGTCTGGGTCACCGTTTGGAAATCGTGCTGCAGCAAATCGGCGACGCTTTCAGGCCGCCGCGCGCCCCCCGCCGCCGGGCCGCTTTTGGCGGCGGGGGTGTAGATGTTGCGGCCGTCCAGGCTGCAGGCGGTGTAGTAGGCGACGACGCTAGACAGCATAAGCGGCATCACCAGGTCGTAGTCCAAGGTCAGCTCGAAAACCATCAAGATGGCCATCAATGGCGCATGGGTGGTGGCGGCCAAGAAACTGCCCATGCCCACCGCGACGTAGGAGCTGGGGTCGAACTGGTAGCTCAGAAACAGCAGGTGGTAGAGCTTGGCGCACAGCGCCCCGACCAGGGCACCGACCAGCAGGGTGGGGGTGAAGACGCCGCCGACCGCGCCGGAGCCGATGACCGCGGCGGTCGCCAGAACCTTGCAGCCCAACCACGTCCACAGCGTTGCGGCGCTGAAGTCGTCCACCAGCAGGCGGTTGACGACGCTGTAGCCGTTGCCCCACACCTCCGGCACCCACAACGACAGGCCGCCGACGACCGTGCCGCCGACCAAAAAGCGCAGCGGCAAAAAAGCGAAGGCGCGCGCAAAGCTGCGCTCGCTCAGGCGCAGCAGGGCCAGCAGACATGGCCCGCCGACGCCCGCCGCCAGCCCCACCAAGAGATAGGCGGCAATTTCGCCGTTGGAGTGCAGCGCCTGGCCCGCGTAGGCGTACAGCGGCACCTTGCTGCCCAATTGGCGGGTGGTCAACGCGGCGACGACGGCGGCGAACACCAGCGGTCCGAAACTCTCCATGGCGATGGAGCCCAGCACCACTTCGGCCACGAAGAGCGAGGCGGCAATCGGCGCCTTGTAGGCGCTGGCAATGCCGGCGGCGACGCCGCAGGCCACCAGCAGCCGCAGCCGCGGCGCCGGCAGGCGCAGCGCGCGGCCCAGGCTTGAGGCCAACATCGCCGCCAGCTGCACGATCGGGCCCTCTCGACCCATGCTGCCGCCCGAGGCGATGGACAGCAGCGAGGAGGCGCAGCGCACCAGCACCGGTCGGCAGAAGATCACCCCGTCGCTCAGGACGATGGCCTCCATGAAATCGGCGGCGCGCCGCCCATGGCTCAGACGGTTTCCCAGCCACAGAACGCTGCCGGCAAGCGTCGCGCCCACCATCGGCACCGCCATGCGTCGGCCGCTCGACAGCTCACGTGCCACCGCCACCAAGCCCCCCTCGTGGGCGGTAAACAGCCACAGCAGCGCATTGATGAGCTTGCGAAAAAGGGCCCCGGAGAGGCCGCCGAGCAGCCCCACCAGGCCGGCGTACACCAGGGTGGTCTGCTGCTGCCGTGAGCCACCCACGCGTTCCACCCAGAGGCGAAACTTGAGGACGCGGACGGCGACGAACGGCTGCATGGGAGGTTGCTCTGACATTAGCGGCAATTTGTCCTGGGTTGCAAAAGCCGCGACGGATAGACGTGGATGCGACGAGGGCCAATAGTATGCCCATGGACGCGACGACGATGCAGGCACCGGCGGCATGGCTATGGTTCGGCGCTTGGCTGCTGACACTTGTCGCCATGGAGGGCTGGGCCGCCCTGTTGCACGCTCAGATCTGGCACCGCTGGCTGTGGCCCATCCATCGCAGCCATCACCGCGGCCGCGGCGACGTCGACGCGCGGCCTTTTGGCGCCCCCGCACCGGGGCGCTGGGAGCTCAACGATCTGATGCCGCTGCTGCATGCGCCGGTGGCCATGGCGCTGCTGGCCCTGGGCTACTGCGGCCGACCCGGTGCGGGCAGCACGCTGCTGCGCGGCGCCGGCTGGGGCATGTCGGCCTTCGGCGTCACCTACCTCTTGGTCCACGACGGCGTCGCCCACGGCCGCTTCGTACCGCAGTGGGTGCTGCGCCTGGCGCTGCAGTCAGGCTACTTGCGCCGCGTGCGCAGCGCCCACTGCCTGCACCATCGCCACGGCGGCAGCCCCTTCGGGCTGTTTACCGGGCCCTTCGTGGTGACCCGGCAGCGGCAGCGGCGGGCGCAGGCCGCCGCCGCGCGGCGGCGCTCAGCCGCCCCGCAGCGCGGCTGCGGCGATGCCACCGCCCCAGCGCGCCATGCCCCTGAGGCCGATGCTCTGGGCCATCATGCGGTAGACCGGCAGGCCGCCGCATTGGCGCTGGGTCCGCCGCATGAAGCGTAGAAAGTCGGCCAGTGGCAGCCGATCTTGTAGCAGGTCGGCGAAGGTCTTGGGGCCCATCTGCTGCAGGGAAGAAAAGGCGGCATCGAGCAGCTGATTGAGGGCCGCCGGCGCGGCCAAGGGGGGCCGGGCGATAAGTTTGGCCAG
>JBBSTS010000136.1:0-4795 GCA_038235675.1 Myxococcota bacterium
ACCACGCCAACATCGTGCAGATCTACGAGCTGGGCCGCCTCAAAGAGCGGCTCTACATCGCCATGGAGCTCATCGCCGGGCGCGACCTGCGCCACATCCTACAGCGCGCCGCGGCCCTGAGCGTCCCCATCCCCAAAGGTTTTGCCACCTATGTCATGAGCAAGGCGGCAAGCGGGCTGGACTTTGCCCACCGCCGCGTCGGGATCAACGGCGCGCCGTTGAACCTGGTGCACCGCGACGTCAGCCCACAGAACATCCTGGTAAGCTACGACGGCGAGGTCAAAATGGTCGACTTCGGCATCGCCAAGGCAGAGATGCGGGCGGTGGAGACTCAGGCGGGGGTACTCAAAGGGAAGTTCACCTACATGGCGCCCGAGCAGATCATGGGCGAGCAGGTCGACCGTCGCGCCGACATCTTCGCGTTGGGCTCGGTGCTCTTCGAGGCGCTCACCGGCCAGCGGCTGTTTTCCGGCGACACCGACATCTCGCTGTTGGAAAACGTCCGTGCCGCCAAGCTCCCCGACCTACAGCAGGCCCTGCCGCCCGACACCGTCGAGCTGCAGCGGATCTTACAGCACGCGGTCACCCGCCTTCCCAGCGAGCGTTACACCTACGCCTCGGAATTTGCCGACGACCTCGAGGCGTTACTGATTGAGGAAGGGGTGATCTTCGGCAGCAAGCGCGCCGCGCAGTTCATGCAGCAGCTCTACGTCGAGGAGATCGCGCAGCAGGCGCAGAACAACCGCGGCTACGCCAGCATTACGGTCGAGCAATGCGTCGCCTCCTTCGGCTCCGAGGCCGAGGTGGTCGACAACAACATCATCCCGGCGCCGCACGCGACCGTGGCCCTGCCCGCGCAGCAGCCGGAGGCTCCCACCGGCGTGGCGGCCTCACCGCTGTCGCCGCCGCCGCCGCCGCCGTCCGGCACCGAGGCGCCTTCGACGCCCGCGGGCAGTGTGACGCGGATCGGCGGGCAAAATTATTTGGTACAGCCGGGCGAAGATCCCTACACCCTAATGTTTCGCCCCGGCAGAGCTGCCCGCCGCGGCGAGACCAACCTTTCCAAAGTGCGCCTGGGGCCACGCCTGGGGCAGCCGCGCGAGAACACCGCTGAGTCCGTCAATCCGCTGGCCGAGCGCAACAGCCGTCGGCGTGTCGCGGTGCTCTCGGGGCTGTTGATGGTGGCGCTGGTGGTCACCGCCATCCGCCTGCTGCAGCCGTTTCGTGTCGGCCCATCGGCCGCGGCGCCGACTCCTGCGGCATCCATGGCGGCTGCGCCTTCGGCCGCGCCGGACTCCGAGCCCGCCGGCGGCGATCCTCTACAGGGCCTCAGTCCCAAGGGCCCGGGCGGCTACATGCGCCTGCGGGCCGCCGCCCACAACCGCGGGCGCGTCGTCGTCGACGGTCGGCCCTTAGGGATGTTGCCGCTGCCGCCGCTGAAGCTCAGCTATGGCCGGCACGTCATCGAGGTGCAAGAAGAGGGCGAGGCGCTGCGCCGCAAACTGATCTTTGTTGGCCGCCAACATACGCAGCGGGCCCCATGTCGGGTGGACTTTTGAGTTGACCTCTAGCTTCGGCGGCTAAACTGTCCGGCCCAGACAGCCACCGCCAACGTCAAGCAGATAACCGCCAACGAGGTGAGGGTGCCGATGGTGAAGACGTCGTGCAGCAGCATCTTGCTGCCGATGAAGACCAGCACCGCGCTGAGGCCGTAGTGCAGGGTGTGGAGCTTCTCCAGGGCGTCGGCCAACAAGAAGTAGAGGGCCCGCAGGCCCAATAGGGCGCACATATTAGAGGTGTAGACCAAGAACGGGTCGGTGGTGATGGAAAAGATTGCCGGGATGGAGTCGAGGGCGAAGACGACGTCGGAAAACTCGATCAGGCACAGCACCAACAGCAGCGGCGTGCTGACCCAGGCGCCGGTGGCGCTGCGCACCCAGAAGGCGTCGCCGTGTAGCTCGGAGGTGGTGGGGACGAAGCGACGAAAGATCCGCACCGGCAGGCTGCGGTCCGGCGGCGTCGGCTCGGCCGGCTTGTGCAGCAGCTTCAAACCGGTGAATACCAGCAGGGCGCCAAAGAAGTAAAAAATCCAGCTGATCTGATGAAGCAGGGTTAGGCCGGCGGCGATGAACAAGGCGCGCAGCAGCATCGCCCCGAAGATCCCCCAGAACAGCACCCGCTGCTGTTGCGCGGCGGGGATGCCGAAGAAGCCGAAGATCAGCAGGAAGACGAAGAGGTTGTCGACCGACAGCGCCTCCTCGAGCAGGTAGCCGGTTAAAAACTGCAGCCCCGCCTGGCGCCCCAAGACGTGGGTGACGGCGGCGCCGAACAGAGCGGTGCAAAGCAGCACGCCGGCGGTGCTGTACAGGGCACGGCGCTTGGGCGACAGGCGCTTGGGCAGGCACAGCGGTAGGGCCCACGCCGCGGCGATGAGGGCGACGAACCCCACTGCCAGGGCGAGGGGCACATGTGCTATTGCTTGACCTAGCCACGTGACCACGGCAAAAACCTCTCCGGCGCCCTTGTTTTGCCGCGCCCCTGCGGCCTCGAGGGTACTCGACGGAGTCGTCCATGCCAAGGCAGCCCCCTCCCTGCAGCTGCGCCGAGCTTCAGCTGCGGGCCCGGGCGCTGGAGGGGGTCGACGTGGGGAGCCTCGCGGCGGCCCTGGGCGAGCCGTTGCCGCAATCGCCGCAGCGCGCCAAAGGCTTCGTCGGCCAGCTGGCGGAGCTGGCGCTGGGCGCCGACGCCGACGCCTACGATCGCCCCGATTTTGTCGCCCTGGGGGTGGAGCTCAAAAGCATCCCGGTCGACGCCCAGGGTCGGCCGCGCGAATCGACCTTCTGCTGCTCGATCCGCATGGCTGCAGCGCCCAGCGCCACCTGGGAGGGCTCGCGCCTTAAGCGTCGGCTGGCCTGCGTCCTCTGGCTGCCGGTGGTGACGACCAAAGAACAGTCCCTCGCTGCCCGCCGCTTTGGCCGCGCCAGGCTCTGGCGCCCGAGCGCCGCGACGTGGGCGCTGTTGCGGGCCGACTGGGAGCAGCTGATGGGGATGCTGGGGGCCGGCCAGGGCGGCCTGCTCACCGCCCACAAAGGCGAGCTGCTGCAGGTGCGGCCCAAGGCCGCCAACGCCCGTCAGCGCACCTTAGGGCAGGACGGCGACGGCCCCGCGGCGGTGGCGCCGATGGGCTTTTATCTGCGTCCAAGCTTTACCGCCGCCATCTTGGCCGGCGACAGCTAATTTGGGCTCAGGGCCCCGTCTCACAGATCTTTGCACCATCCTCGCGGTTCTTGACGCCCAGGACTGCGTTGCTTCTCCTCGCCCTATCAATGATATGCCTCGTCGTCGCGCCTTGCCCTGAGCGCCAAGCCCTCGCGAGGCTGACGCAAAGATCTGTGAGACGGGGCACTCAGGCCACCTGGGTGCGGCGCGGGCTGGCTTTGCCACCGCAGGCGCGGCGGTCGAAGACGCCGCGGCTGTTTTTGCAGATGGGGACGTAGGTGGCGAGCTGGACGCACGCCGTCGGGGCGGGGGGCGACGTGAGGATGGGGCTGGTATTCAGGCTGAGGCTGGCGACGACGAGGTGTAAAAAGGTCAACATGGCCGCCCTTTCGGTAAGTCATGGACCTACACCGATGTCGGGCGGGGTGGTTGATCTGCTTACATGATATCGGCCGTTGGCGGCCTGAGCTGGCCGTGGCGCAAGGTGGGAACCGTCTGTGCCAGCCATGCCTTGGCGCGGCCGGACTCGCGGCGCCGCAGCTCGTCGCGCTGGGCCATCGACTCGAGCGCTTTTTGCAGGGCACGCTGCGCCTCTGGCACCGGATGGGCCTGGAAAAACGCCTGCACGTCGCGGCGGTAAGCCGGGGGCAACGCACCGGTGGCCTCCACCAGGCGGGAGATCCCCATGCCACCCACCCGCGGGCCGAGGGCCTTCCAGTGCTTTTTGAGAAAGGCCCAGGTCATTTCGCCGGAGGCCCGGCGCATTAACAGCGGCGCCAGCAGGCTGCGCAACTGCTCCTGCGGGATGCCGTCGGTGCGGCACAGCTCCAAGATGGCGGTGATGACGCCCTTCTTCTCGAAGCTCGGTAGGGCGCCCAAGTAGCGCATCTGCAGCTGCGGCGGCTCTCCGGCCTCTTTGCGGCTGCGGTAGACTGCCATGTAGCGGTCGAGCATCTTGGTGTCGCCGCGCAGGGCGCTGAGGGCCACGACGGTGCCGGCGAGGTTGGCCTCGACGCTGGTGGGGTTCTGCATCTCCTGCAGCATCAGCAGCTCGGCCTGCTGCAGCACCTGCGGATGGCGTCCAAGCTCGCCCAGGGCGTAGACCACCTGCGCCCGGCGCACGGCGCGGCTGGGGGCTTCGTCGGCCTGCGGCGCGAACCCAAGCTCGGCCAGCTGCTCCACCAAAAGGGCGCGCACCAAATGCTGCAGGGCGGGATGGTCCGCCGGCGCGACGATGGCCTCCTGCAGGCTGCCGAGGCGGCCGACCAGGGCGCGCACGACGATGTGGTCGCGCTCGCCCTGATAGGCCAGGACCACCTGCAAAAACTGCTCGACGTGAATGTGGCCGGCGAGCAAGAGGGCCCACTGGTCCTCCAACAGGGCGGTGCGGGTGGCGGGGCTCAGGTGCGGCAGGCCATCTTTAAGCAATGCCTGGAGGTTTTTTTCGTCGAGCTGCAGGCGGAAAAAACCGGTCGCGTCGGCGTTGGGATAAACCCAGCCGCCGACGGCGGCATCGGGCAAGTTGAATGTGTCTTTGGCACGGCTGAAGGTTAGGCGATGCTCGCCGACGCTGCCG
>JBBSTS010000137.1:0-4785 GCA_038235675.1 Myxococcota bacterium
ACGGCGCCACGCCGCAGCAGCCGCATCAGCGCCCCCAGAGGCACCTGGGAACAGAGCTGCCGCAGGGTTTTGTCCAGGCGGCGGCCGCCGTTGGCGGCGTCCACCACGACGACCACGCCCGCACCCTGCGCCGGCGGCTGCGGTGCGCCAGCTCCTTGGTCGGGCGTCTGCGGAGGGTCCATGCCCGAGGCCGCTAGCGCGGCCCTCGCAGCAAGGCACGGGGCGCGAGGCGTGCGGGTGGTTTTGTTGGGCGGCGGCCGCCGAGGCGCTAAGATCCACATCATGTTGCCCGACGAAAGCGCCGCCATGAAAATTCGCCTCGAAATGGAAGTGGACCTCGCCACCGGGATCTACGACGTTCGCTTTCAGAACATCTCGCATCCAGGCGAAGACATCGATCTGGGCCGCCTCGCCAAGGTGGTTGGACGGGTCCTCGACAACGTCGCCTACAAAACCGCCGAAGTGCGCCAGGCAACCCCCAGCTCCAAACTGCGGATGAACTGAGCCGCCGCATCCCCGTCGGAGCGGCTTGCCAAATCCCCGCCGCTTGTGTAAACCCGCGTCCACGCTGGCCCCATCGTCTAGCGGTCCAGGACGTCGGCCTCTCACGCCGAAAACACGGGTTCGATTCCCGTTGGGGTCACCAGCGCTGCCGTCCGTAAAGTGAATTTTAAAAATCCGCCGCGTCGCCCAAGTGCCTATCTGAGGCCGCTGATCCCCGTGCTCAGGCCGTTTTTTTGCTGACCTCTAGACTTTCCACCCTCCGCCTGGTATTAGCGGCGGCCCAGGACGTACGTCTGTCCTGCGTTGACTCAGGAAAGTTCGACCAATAATGCTTGCCCCCCACGCGCTGTCCAACCCGCCACTCGTCGGGCGTGATGCACAAGTCTACGCCGCCTTTAGAAACGGCGTTGACGCAAGACAGCAAAGTGTCGCGGACGAGTTCGGCCACTTTCTCGCCGGCGCGAAGTCCGCCGCCGCCGCCGCCGCTCCCACCTCGCCGCGGCCGACGCACGTGCATCCATCGACCATTGCGCGCTCGGCGTCGCCGGCCCCCCGGCCGTCAGAACGCACGCGCCGCCGGGTGGTTCTGGCGCAGATCGCCGAAGCCACCACGCGCTGTTTCAGTGCCCTCGAGCCGCCACGGTTTTTTCTCCCCAAGCTCACCGCGCCGTTGGCGCTGCCGTGGGCCTACGCTGGGCGCGCTGCTTTCACCTGTTCGGTCGCCTTCGGCTGTGGCCTGGCCGTGGCGGTGGGCAACGCCCTATACCTGCCGCCCAGTGCCCTGATGATGCTCCACATGGGTGGCAAAGAATTGCAGCGCTTTTTCTCCGACCCGTGGATGCTGAGCGCCTACACCGGCGTCGACGACGCGCTGGCCGAGTTTGCCGGCGCCGCCCGGGTGGCCGAGAACGACGAGGCCTGCAAGCGCTTTCAAACCATGCAGAGCACCCTGCGGCGCCAATATCGCGTGGTCATCGGCAACATCGCCGACATTGCTGCGGCGATGGGCTGCATCGTCGGCACCGTTGGCGCCTCGATTTTGCTGGCCGGCGCGCTGCTGCCCGCTTTGCCGCCGCTGGCGACGTTGGGCCTGGGCATGGGCCTTTACGGCCTCTCGACGACGCTGCGCATCTACTGCATGCCGCGCATCGAGCAGTGGCGTCAGCGGCAGGAAAATGCCACGAGCAACCAGGGCGCCGAGCTGATGCCGGTGCTCGGCGGTGGCTTAAACCAGAGCTTTTTGGCGATGTCGCGCCGCCACAGCGCCCAGCTGGCCGAGCTCTCCTACCGCAACACCTGCGCCAAATCGCTGCGCTGGGGCTTCATGCTGGCCGAGGCGGCGCTGTTCGTCGGCTACTTCGGCATCCGCAACAACAAGGCCGGCCTGCTCGGCACCTCGCTGATGGGCACCATCACCGCGGCCCGCAACATCAACGTCTGCGTCACCCGCATCGTCGGCGTGCGCGAGGAGTTTATCCGCGACTTCATCGCCCCACCGATCGTCGACCACATTCACCGTGAGCGCATAACGGTCACCCGCAACGACGGCGAGGGCGCCGCCGACCTGCAGGACTTCATTGCCGACTGCCAAACAAACCGTCCCAGCCTCTGGCAGGTGCGCGGCCCCAATGGCTGCGGTAAAAGCACCATGCTGCGGCTGCTCAAAGAGGGACTGGGCCAAAAAGCCATCTATACCTCGGCGGCGGCCACTTTCGGCAAGGACGGGCTGCCGCTCAACGTTCAGTCCACTGGCGAGGCCATGTTGGCCCGCCTCGAAGAGGTGTTCGAGTCCGTTGCCGAAGACTCCGAGGGCAAATGCCTTTTGCTCGACGAGCCGCTGGGACCTTTGGCGCCGGCCAAACGTGCCGAGGTGCTCGTCACCCTGCGGCGCCTGGCAGCGAACAACTGCGTCGCCTTGATCACCCACGAGACCACCGACATCGGCGGCGAAAAAAGTCCACTGCCGGCGGAGTCGGCGACCGCCTAGTGCCCCGATGCCGCCGATTTGGCGGCGGCGGCGGCGGCGTGCATCCGCTCGAGGGCCGCGGTGCAGTGGTCGCGCACCCCCGGGTCCGGATCGTGCAGCGCCATGTGGGAGACCTGCTCGTAGATCCCCGGGCTGGGATGGTTGGCCACCAGGATGCACGCCGCCTGTCGCACCTGCACGTCGGCGTGTCCAAGCAACAGCAGCGCGGCATGGGGCAGACGGCTGTCGAGGTGGTGCTGCACGCGCCGCTCGCTGAGCTGTACCGGCAGCAGCAGGGTAAGAAAAAGCAGCGCGAAGCCCACCTGCCACAGGGCGCGGTTGGCCGACGTGGCGCCGCGGCGCACCAGCAGGATGCGGTCGATGGTATAGACGGCGACGAAGGCGGCAAAGGTCAGCTGCGGCGCCAAGGCCTTCCACGTAGAGAGCTCGCCGGCACGCCAGGCGCGCCAGAGATTGCCGCTCAGCCACGTCATCGCGGCGCTGAGCACCAGCATGCCGTAGACGCATAGGCGGATCACGGCCGCCAAGGAGACGGGTCGCAGGGGCATGCTCGCATGCTGTGTGGCAAATGCCACCGCATTGCAAGGGTCCAACACCAAGAGGCGACGCTTGACGACGCGCGTGCGTTTGGATATTCCCGCAAACACGTCCTAGGACGTGCCGGGCGCGTAGCTCAACTGGCAGAGCAAAAGACTCTTAATCTTTAGGTTGTCGGTTCGATTCCGACCGCGCTCACCAAAACGATTTGCAACTTGCGACCGGGTTGCAAGTAGGTTTCCTTTGCGCTATGGCTCACCAGCCATGGTTGCCGCATTTTCCACCGCCGTGCAGAGTCCCGACCTGGCGCAGCATAAGAAGACGCTGCGCAGCGCCTCTTTGCGCGCCACGCCGGCGCGACTCGCTGTGTTGGGCGAGCTGTTGGCGGCCCCGCGGCCCCTAAGTCATGCCGAGCTGGTGGCGCACCTGGGTCAGGGCCGCTTCGACCGTGCCACCCTCTATCGCAACCTGATGGACCTGACCCGCGCCGGGCTCGTTAACCGCGTCGACCGCGGCGACCACGTCTGGCGCTTTGCGCCGGCCCCCGCCCGCCACCATGACCGCGCCCATCCGCATTTCGTCTGCGTTACCTGCGGCGACGTCGAGTGCCTGCCGACCGCCAACCTCGCCATCGAGCAGGCCGTCGACATGCCGCGGGCAGTGCGCAGCGCCCACGTCGACGTGCAGCTGCGCGGCGTCTGCGACCGCTGCTGAAAGTGGCCTTTACGGCGCGTTCTTCTGATACTGCACGATGAGCTCGCGTACCGCCGCGGCGTCCGGCGCCTGCGGCGCCAAGCGAACATAGCGCTGATAATGCCACAGGGCCCGCGAAGCGGCGTGCTCGCGGGCGAAGAGGATCCCCAGGGCGCGGTGGGCGCCAGCCAGGTCGGGATCTAAGCGCAGCGCCTCCTCGAAGGCTGCCATCGCCGCGGGGTAGCGCTTGATGGCATAGGCCTGCAGGCCCGCCGCATAGCGCTGCTGCGCCTGTGCCGCCGGCTGCAGCTTTGCCGCCCGTGGCGTCGGCGCCGGCAGCAGCCAGCGGGCCAGCCTCTGGCGTCCTAAAAAAAGGCCGGCTGCAAGGGCCAACAGAGCCAGCCACATGCCGGCAAAGCGCCAAGAAAAAGGGCGCTGTGGATGCCAAGGTCCGAGCTTTTTTTGCGCCAAGGTCAGCGGGCGGAGCTTGGGCGCCACCACCTTTGGCAGCGGCGGCAAGGGCGTCAACTTCTCAGCTCCACCAGCCCTGTAGGGCGCGCTGAGCAAAATCGAAAACAGCACGCAATACGCCGATCGTCATTGGCCGACCATCACCAAATGGGCGAACTATCTGATTAGCAAGGGTTACGATTTGGACAATCAGCTTTCGACTGATGACTTTTCGGGCCATCTGGCGCACAACGTCAACCTATCGGGCAAGTCGATTGAAGCGCTCGGCGCCTATGCCATGATGTGCGAAATGCGCGGCGAAACTGCCGAAGCCAAGCGCGTGCGCGGAATCGCCGAAGGCATGATGACGCAATGGATGAACGCCGCCAAAGATGGCGATCATTACAAGCTGGCTTTCGATAAACCCGGCACTTGGAGCCAGAAATACAACTTGGTTTGGGATAGTATTATCGACATCAACTTGTTTCCCAACAGCGTGACCGACGCCGAAGTGGCGTACTACAAAACCAAGCAGAATCGTTATGGTTTGCCCCTCGATTCGCGCGAAAATTACACCAAGCTCGATTGGACGATCTGGACTGCGGCGCTCACTG
>JBBSTS010000138.1:0-4779 GCA_038235675.1 Myxococcota bacterium
CGTCGGCGCGCAGCAGGCGTTGCAGGGCCTCTTCGGCGGCCGGCAGATCCGGCTGGCGCCAGGCCATCCACGCCAGGCGCCAGCGCGCCTCGGCGCAAAAATCGCCGCGCATCGGCAGGGCGTCGATGCGCCGATAGTAGGCCGACGCACGCGTCGGGTCACCGCGGCGCTGGTACATATCGCCGGCCCAGAAAAGGACGTCGTCGGCCATCGAGTGGTCGGGGTACTCGGCGGCGAAGGCGTCGATCGCAGGGATCGCCCGCAGTCCGTCGCGGATCGACACCACTTTGGCACGCAAAAAAGCGGCCTGGCGCACCAGGTCGGGCTGCGCCGCGCAGGCGCGCAGCACGACGTCGCAGTGCGCCTCGGCCACGGCGTAGCGCCGCAGCTTGCGCGCCGCCAAGCCGTGCAGGTAGGCGGCACGGCAGAGCAGCGCCTGCGGCGCGGCGGCGTTGGGGTCGCTGAGATTGGGGTCGCGGCCGTTGGCGGCGGCGGCGACGGGCTCCGGCAGCGCCAGCGCCTCGAGGGCAAGCAGCGCTCGCTCGTTGCGATGCGCCGCCACCAGGCGGTCGATCCGCTCGACCTGCTGCGCGGTGCTGGGCACCGTGCCCGGCGGCGGCTGCAAGGGCGTCGTGGAGGCCACCGGGGCGTAGAGGTAGCGACCCAAACGCGCCTGACTGGCCTCGGCGGTGCGACCGAGGCGCTCCTGGGCCTGCGCCCGACGCTCCCACAGGCAGCTGCGCATCTCGTGGTCGTCGGCAGCCAACAGCGCCAGGTAGCCGTCGAATTTCTGCAGATAGTTAAGGGGCGCGACGATCACCTGCGCCTGCGCCAGCAGCGGCACCAGCGACGCGGCCAGTGGCGGCTGCTCGTGCAACAGCGGCAGTAGCAGGCCCACCACCCGTGGCCAGTCGCCGCGCAGCACCGCCAGCTTGGCCAGCTCGACGTCGATCAGCGCCCCAAACTCCGGCGCCCGGCGTGCCTGGACCAGCGCCGCCGCGGCGCCGCGTGCGTCGCCGACCAAACGCCGCGCTCGGGCCCGCAGCAGCGCGGCAGCGGGGCTGTCCAGGGCCCCGAGCAGCCTCAGGGCGCGGTTGCCGTCGCCGATCTCTACCGCATAGGAGGCTGCCTGCACCGCGGCGAGTACGGGCGCCCGACCAATGTTCGTAAGGTCGATCAGGGCGTCCGCGGCGCGGGCGAGCGGCGCCGCCGCCGCCCCCTCCGCCGCGGGGGCGCCGTCCGGCGCTGCCAAACTGCGGGCGGTAGGAGGTTGCTGCCCGCTGGCGTTGCCCATCCGCACCTCCACCGACGCCCCAACCTGCTCGGCCGGCAAGGTCGCATGCGTCCCCGCAACCGGCGCCGCGGCTGCCTGGGCAAAAAACAACTGCAAGAAAGCGAGGGTGCAGGCCGACGGCATGGGGGGCTCCTAAAATGTGCAGGCTAACCAAAAAGGCGGCAGGGTTGCCACCGTAGCAGTGGCAACGCGACGGCACAGGAGGGTAAGCTCGCGGCATGCACACCGCCCCGACCGCCCTGCTCGCCCTCATGTGTGTCGTCCCCTCCCTCGTCGGCTGCACCAGCACCCGCCGGGCGCGCGGCGCCGCCGATCCCCTGCGGGCGCCGACGGGCGCGCCCGTCGGCATCGAAGGCGACGCCGCCCTGCGCGGCGCGGCCCTCGCCACCCTGCTGCAGCCGCCGCCCAAGCTCGACGAGTCGGAGGCAAACAAAGGCGGCCCACCGGCAGCGCCGGAGCGCACTTTCTTCTACGAGGCCGACCTCCCGGCCGGCGTTTGGGAGCGCCTGGTGGCGCTGGACGACGAGCATGCCCAACGGCGCTTTGCTCTGTTGTGGACGGGCATCGAGGCGAAAGTCGACGAGCGCATCCTGGCCAGCGAAGCGCAGCGGCGCCAAATAGGCGTCGCCCAGCTGCTGCGCGACGAGGTCGAGTCGAAAGTGGGGACCCCCAGCGAAGAGGCCATTCGCGACCTGTGGTCGACCTATCGCCACATGATGCAGACGAGCTTCGCCGCCGCCCGCGAACCGCTGCGCCAGCTGTGGCGACGCGACCGCGCCAAGCAGCTGCAGCAGGCCCTGGTCGATCGCCTGCGCGCCAACACCGAGCTAAAGCTGGCGCTGGAGGTGCCGCGCCTCTCTCGCCAGGCCGTCCGCCTAGGGGGCGCCCCGCGACGCGGGGCGCCGCAGGGACAGGTTACCCTCGTCGCCTTCGGGGACTACGAATGCCCCTACAGCGCCCAGGCCCGCCGTCTGCTGCAGAGCCTGGAGGAGCTCTACCCCGAGCGCCTGACGGTGGTCTACCGCGACTACATCTTGCCGAAACACCCCCGCGGCCGGGCCGCGGCGCAGGCCGCCGCCTGCGCCGCAGAGCAGGGCCAGCCGGCCTACTGGGCCTACTTCAACCTGCTTTACGACAACAACCAGAGCCTCGAGGCCGACGATCTGAGCCGCTACGCCCGCCAAGCAGAGCTCGACCTGAGCGAATTTACCGCCTGCTTGGCCTCCGAGCGGCCCAAAGCGGTGGTGGCGCAGAGCCGCCTCGACGCCGAAAGTGCGCAGGTGAGCGGCACCCCAGCTTTGTTTATCAACGGCATGCGGGTGCAGGGGGTCCTGCCGCTTCCCTTGATGCAGGCGCTGGTGGAGCACGAGCTGGGCGCCTAGCGCCTCCAGTGCCCCGTCTGACGACGCAAAGTTCTGTGAGGCGGGGCACTAGATATCGGCGCGAAAGTCGACCACGTCGATGGGAAAATCGTAGCCGAGCTGCTGTCGCAGCGCCGCCAGCAGCTCGCTCTTTGGCGCCACGGCCACGGCGACGTAGTTCGTCGCCTGCAGGTGAGCCGCCAAGGCGGTGCGCGCGGCGGCGGCAGGCGTCTGCGACAGGCGCTCGGGCAGGGCGAAGAGGTGCGACGGTGGCAGGCCGCAGAGCTCCTGGGCCATGGCGGCGCCGAGCATGTCGAAGGCGGTGGCGACCTCGAAGGGGTAGCGGTTCAGGGCATAGTCTCGCGCCGCATCGATCAATGGATCGTCCAAACGGCCGGCGGCCAAATCACCAAACAGCTCGACGCACAGCTGCAAACACGCGGCGGCATCGGCCAAGCCCGGCGCACAGCGCAGGGTGACCGGCGCCGCCAGACGCGATTGGCGGCGGTAATCGGCCTGGGCGACGTAGCTCCAGCCGCGCACGTCGCGCACCTCGCGGGTGAAAGGCGAGGTGAAGGTGCCACCAAAGGCCAGCGCCCCGAGCCAAAAAGCCTCACAGTCGCGCTGCGGCGCCCGTGGGCCAAGGGCCGCCAGGCGCAGCTGCACCTGGGTGCGATCGGGCTTGTCCACCAGCAGCAGGCGAGGTCCGGCCAGGATCGGCGGCGGCGGCGCAAGGTGGGCAGCCGCACAGGGTCGATGGCTGCGTGCCGCCAACAGCGCCTCGCTGTAGTCGTGCGCCTGCGCCGGGGTTACGTCGCCGGCCCAGCCGATAAGCAGGTCCTGGGCACCGAAGCGCTCGAAGGCCGCCTGCACCGCGCCGCGGCCAAGACGGTCGAGCTGCGCGGTCGAGCCGCCGGGCGCCTGTCCCAGGCGATGATCGCCGTACAGCGCCCGCCGCAAGAAGATTTCCGCCACCGCGTCGTCGTCGTCACGCTCACCGAGCAGCTCCTCACGGCACTCCTGCTTGAGGCGTTCGATCTCTTCGACGGCAAAGGCCGGCTCGGTCAGCGCCTCGCAAACCAGCGCCCAGACGCGCGGCAGGTGACGCCTGAGGGTGACGCCGCGGCACAGGGCGACATCGTGGCCGACCGAGACGTCAACCTGCGCACCGAGGGCCTCGAGGACCTGGTTGAAGGCTTGGCGCGGCCGCTTCTCGGTGCCGCGCAACAGCAGCTCGAACATCAGGCGCATGGCCCCCTGCTCGGCCGGCGGATCGAGCACCGCCCCCAAGCGGATGCTGATCACGAAGCGGACCAACGCAAAGCTGGGATCGGGAAGCACCAAGGTCACCGCGCCAGCATGCTCCTGGCGCGTCAGACGGTCGCTGGACGCGAGGCTCATGTGGCGTTGACCTCGCGCGGCATCACCAAGACGCTGCTGCGGTTGTCCACCTGCAGCATCTGCGCCGCGAGGCGCTGCACCTGCGCCGCATCCACCTTGGCGTAGGCGTCGGCGTGCAAAAATGCCTGGCGGAAGTCGCCAAAGTTGGTCTGATAGTGGCCCAGCGCTTCGGCACAGCCCTCCACCGATTTGAGCCCCTCGAGCTGTGCCAGCTCCAGGGAGTTTTTCGCCTTGTCCATTTCGAAGGGCTCGATGCCGGCCTGCAGGCCGTCCAAGGTGCACTGCAGCGCGCGCATCAGCACGCGCGGGTCGACCCCGACACGCGCGGCGATATAAATCTCGAACAGGCCCGGCTCGGCGAAGGGCGAGACGGAGGCGCTGATCTCGCCGGCCAGCTGCTTCTCGGTCACCAGCTCACGGTAGAGGCGGGCGGTGTCGCCGGCGGCAAGCAGCTCGGCGAGCACTTCGGCGGCGGCAAAGTCGGCGCTGCCTTGCGCCGGCGCGTGAAAGCCCACGAGAAGGTGCGGCGCCTGCACCTGGCGCCGCAGTACCTCCTGGCGGCCGCCCCGCTGCGGCGGCTCCAGCGGCGGGCTACGGCGCTGCAGCGGTTGAGCGGCGAGATGGCCGTAGGCCGCCACCAGCTCGGTGAGGGTGGGGACCAGCTCCAGTGCGCCACAGATCACCACGGTGGCGTTGTTGGGGGCGTAAAAGGCACGGTAGAAG
>JBBSTS010000139.1:0-4761 GCA_038235675.1 Myxococcota bacterium
GCCCGCCGCGACACCATCGACAAGGTGGCCGCGGCCCTGATCCTACAGTCTTACATGGACGCCACCGCCACGCGTTTTTTCGACGACGAGGGCTGACGACTGGGCACCGCCCGGCGAGGCCTTTTTGGTCGCCCCGCCGCCGGCATGGTAAGCAGAGCTGATGCGCCCTCGCCGCCTGCACCTGGCCGCCGTTCTCGCCGGCCTGCTCACCTGCAGCCTGGGGCTGGGCCTTTTCGTCGCCAGCGACCTGCGCCGGCCTGGCCCCGTCGAGGTCCCGGGGGAGCTCTGTGTCCAGCGCGGCGAGAGGCTGCGCACGGCCCTGCAGCAACTACAGATGCAGGGGCGCCTGCGCCACCCGGGGCTGCTCTACCTCTACGCCCGGGCGCGCCGCCTGGCGGCGGTGCGCAGCGGCTGCTACCAGCTGCGCGGCTCGGAAGCACCGCTGCAGCTGCTGACCATGCTGCACGCCGGCCAGGTGGCGCTGGAGTCGTTTACCCTCGCTGAGGGGCTCAACCGCTGGGCCGTGCGCGACCTGCTGGTGGCGGGTCGCTGGCTCACGGCCGAACAGTTCGACGCCCTGTGCGACGATGCGGCTTTTTTGGCCGCCCATAAGGTGCCCGGCCCCAGCTGCGAGGGCTTCTTGTTTCCCGAGACCTACAAAATCAGCCGCGGCCTGCCCCCCGAGGACCTTTTCGCCCTCATGTTCGCCAACGCCCAGCACACCTTGGCCGAGGTGGTGCGCCTGGGCGGACGTGGGCCGCGGCAGCTCAATGATCGCGAGCTCATGACCCTCGCAAGCATCGTCGAAAAAGAAACCGGCGCGCCGCAAGAGCGGCCGCAGATCGCCTGCGTCTTCTACAACCGTCTGGCCGGCGAGCCGGCCTGGCGGCTGGATACCGATCCCACGGTGATCTACGCCGCCCGCCTGGCCGACGCGCGCTTCGACGGCAACCTCACCCGCGCCCACCTACGCCACCTCGAGAGCCCCTACAACACCTACCGCGTCCTTGGCCTGCCGCCGGGTCCCATCGCCAATCCGGGCCGCGCCGCTTTGCAGGCGGTGGTGCAGCCGGCGATCTGCAAAGATTTTTTCTTCGTCTCCCGCAACGACGGACGGCACATCTTCTGCCCCAGCATCGGCTGCCACAACCGCGCCGTCAAACGCTGGCAGGTGGACTACTTCAGTCCGCGGCCGCGGCGCCGACTGCCCAGCTCAGCTCCGCCCGCACGTCGCGGTACCGGCCCGGCTCGAAAAAATAGCGCGGGGTGCCGGGGCGGTCGGAGACCGCGGTGGTCGGCAGCATCGTCGGCCGGCCGGTGGTGCGCGCGAAGGCGGCGAAGGCCTGCGACATGTCGCCGTCGACGTAGACCGCAAAGTTGGGGGCAAAGCCGGCCCAAAAGCGCTGCGCCGCGGCGTTCTCTTTTTCCACTGCGGTGCGCACCGCCACCACCCGCACGGGCGGCGCCGTGGGGTCCTGCGCCGCCTGCGCCAAAAAGGCGCGCAGCTGCGGCAGCTCCGCCTGGCAGTGAGGGCACCAGGTGGCAAAATAGACCAGGACGGTGACGGCGTTGGGATCGGCGACGTGCAGTTGCACCTCGCCGCCTTTCTCGTCGCGCAAGGATGCGGCGGCGAAGGGCCCGGCCACCTCCACCTCGGTGGCCAAAAAGCGCTCCTTGGCGCGGGCGGTAACCTGCGCCTTGAGGGCTGCCGCGGCCTGGGGGCCGACGACCCCCAAAAGGGTCGCCTCGCCGTCGGGGATGCGGGGATGGTGGGTGAGCAGCAGCGCCAGAGTCTGCAGGGCGGCGTCGCGCTCGCCGGCGATGGCCTGGGCTTTGGCCAGGCGCAGGTAGAGGTGCGGCTCCTCCTGGACCGTGCGGTCCAGCGCCGCTTTTTGTAAGAGTGGCAGGGCGCGGGCGAACTGCGCGTCCATAAAATACGCGGTGCCCAAAAGCAGCGCCGGCGTCTGCGGCGCCACCCCGCGCGCCCGCACCGTCTGCAGGTGGCGGGCGCAGCGCTCGACGAAGTCGATGCGCCGGCGCGTCTGGGCGATTTTGAGGCAGGCCGAGGTGATTTCGTTGCCGCCGCCTTCGCACAGCACCGCAAAGTTCAAGATCGCTTTTTCCACCTGCGGGTCGCCGGCGGCGCCGCCTTCCAGCGCCTGGACGTAGGCCTGCACCATGATGTGGAAGGCCTGCAGGCGCATCTCCTGCTCGTCGAAGGCCTCCACCAAGCTCGCCAGTTGGTGCGCCCTCTCGGCCGGCGGCAGGGGGCTGGAGAGGGTGGCGAGCAGCTTCTGACGCCGGCTGTCGATCGGCCGGTGCTGCAAGATGGCGCGCGTCTCGCTGACCACGCCGGCCAGGCGCCGGGTGGAGAGGGCGGCGTGATGGACGACCACGTCCGCCAGCGCCTGGCGGGTGGCGCCGCTGGTGGCGTCGACCATGTCCTCGACGGTCGGCACGGCGCACAGCGTCGCCGGCAGCTTCTTCATCAGGGCGATAAGCTGAGCAAACTCCGCCTCGCTCATCGCTTCGTGGCCCCACTTCTGCAGTGGCGCCGGGGCCAGCAGGGTCTGCAGGCGCAGGTCGGGCAAGAAAACCAAGCTGACGTGCAACGGATTGCAGGGACAGGCTTGGTTGGGCGAGACCGGGCCGACGAAGTCGCGCACGTAGCCCACCAGGCGATCGTTGGCGTCGAGTACCCGCAGGTAGGTGGTGTTGTTGCGATCGGCGGGGCTCAGCCGCGCCGCCTCGATGGTGATCTGGCGCGCGTGGTCGGCGCGTGGCAGGCCCTGGCGCAAAAATTGCAGCCGGGCGGCGCTCAGAGGCACCGGTTCGCCGGGCGCCGGCGCAGCCTCGGGCGCAAAAAGTTGGAGGGCAAGGCAAAAGGACGCGGTCAACAGGGCCAAAATCTTCCTCCTCACCCCTATATACCGCTAACGTCCGACAAATGCGATGGCAGCAAGGGGCGCCCGTGCGCATCGATTGGCACGGCCTGCGCCTGCGGGCTACCCTCTATGGCGGCCTCGGCCGCGTCGTCGCGGTGCAGTGCCACCGCTTGGGAAGCGATGCCTCCGAGCCCGAGGGGCAGGCGCTGCGTGCCGTGCTGGCGCCGACGCAGCTGCCGCTGCTGAGCCTGGACTTTGCCGGCCACGGGCTCAGCGACGGCGACTTTGCTGCCACCACCTACTCGACGCAGATGGCGCAGCTCGCGGCGGCTCTCGACTACCTCGGCCAGCGACACGTCCGCCGCTTCGTCCTGTTCGGTGCCGGCATGGGCGGCTCGGTGGCGCTGCTGTGCGCCGCCCGCGACGAGCGGGCGGTGGCGGTGGCCACCCTCTCGGCCATCGGCAGGCCGGCAGAGCACGCTGCGCCGGCGGCGCTGCGCGCCGCCCTAGGACCTGGCTTCGCCGCCGATGCGGACAGCCACGACGTCGTCGCTGCCGTCGGCGTCCTGCGTGCCAAGGTGCTGATCTGCCACGGCGAGCACGACGAGGAAGTGCCAGGCTACGAGGCCGAGGACCTGGCCGCTGCGGCCGTCAACGCCAGTTTGGAGGTCGTTTTGGGGGGCGGCCACCTCTTCGGCGCGGCCAAACCTCTGCGGCCCCTGTTCGCGCGGGTGGGCGAGTTCTTGGAAGGGGCGGCGCGGCAGTCTAACCTATCGTTTTAAGGTATGGCCCATGCTGAGCTTCAATGCGCTGTACAAATCGCTTCCGTGGGGTGGACGTCGCCTGGCCGACCTGCTCGGCCGTACCTTGCCGGACGGGCCGGTGGGCGAGGCCTGGGAACTGTGTGAGCTTCCCGGGCAGCAAAACCTCGTCGCCTCCGGTCCCAAGCAGGGCCAGCCGCTCGGAGAGCTGTGGCGTGCCGGTGCCCTGGGCGGCTCGGCGAAGGGGCCTTTTCCATTTCTGCTCAAATGGATCGACGCAGCCAGCAACCTCAGCGTCCAAGTTCATCCCGACGAAGCGGCCTGTGCGCGCAGCGGCCGCGGCGACCCCAAGACCGAGGCCTGGTACATGGTCGAGCGCAGCGAGGGGGCTCGCCTGCTGATCGGCCACCACGCTGGCCTCGATGCGGCGACCCTCGCCCAGGCCGCCGCCGGCGGCAGCCTACCGAAGTGGCTGCACACGCTGCAGGCGGAGCCCGGCGACCTCTACCTGGTACGCGCCGGCACCCTGCATGCCATCGGCGCCGGCTGCCTGCTGCTCGAGGTGCAGCAGCCCAGCGATACCACCTACCGAGTCTACGACTGGGACCGGGTCGGCCTCGATGGACGGCCGCGCCAGCTGCACCTGCAGGAGGCCGTCGCCTGCGTCCACTTCGACCAGCCCGGGCCGCCGCCACGGCTGCGCCAGGGCGTCGACGGACCCTGCTTTGCGCTGCGCGTCCTGCCGCCGCAGAGCGAAGTTGCACAGGGTGGCCTGCGCGCCTTCGTCGCCGCCGCCGGCGAGGTCCGCCTGGGCCATCGCCGCGGCGAGCAAATCTTGCACCGCGGGGACGTGGTGGTGGCCGAGCCCGCCGTTGGCGCCATCAGCGTCGCGTCGGGGCAGGCGACGTTCTTCACCGAGCCGCCGGAACCTTCGGGGCCCTAGCTTTACTGGACGCTTTAGGGCGGTTGGAGTAAAACGCCAGAATGTCTGACTTTATCGCCAACGTCTATCGCCGCCTCGCCCAGCGTACCCAAGAAGCCCGTAGTCTGTGGCAGCGTCCGCTGACCCTGACGGAAAAGATTTTGGCCGGCCACCTCGACGCGTTGACCGACGC
>JBBSTS010000140.1:0-4753 GCA_038235675.1 Myxococcota bacterium
AAAAAGATTTGGTGATGCAGTTGGCGCACCGCCGGGTGCTGCGAATGCACCGTGAAAAAGTTTAATCCCGACGTCGGCGGCGCGGGCGAGGCCGCGCTCAGGGAGGTTTGGCAGCGCTGCAAATGAGCTCTGTGTCGCCGCAGACGGGTCAGCAGCTGACTCTGTTTCGGCTCGATCGTCGCCTCGAGGCCTTCTAGCCAGCCTCCTCCCTGGTCGGCCAAAAGCTTCCGATAAGGGCTCACCTCCTGGGCTGCACCACAGCGCTGCAGATGGTTGGCGTGGAGGCAGAGGAGGTCCACCGTTTCCAAGATACGCTGGGCAACGCTAAGGTGCGCGGCTGCAGCCGGCGGCACCTTGGCCAGATCACGTTGGGCGACGCCAAGCTCTTGCACCAACAGGTCGCGAAGCTGCGCCGCATTTGGCCAGGCAAACAGCTCGACCAGCGTCCCCTTTGGCTGGACTCCCTCAGGCCAGGGTGCCCCCAGCGCCCCCAAAGCCTGGCGCCAGCGCCGGTCGTTTTTGCAGATATAGCGGCTGTGGATCAGGGCGACGAAATGCGGCTGCTGCAACAGATCGACCGCCCCGTGCACCAGCACGTAGAGCCCCAGGATAAAGCCTCGCGCCGACAGACTGCGGTCTGCCTGTAAGTGCGTCACGGCCTGCGGGTACTGCCGCTGCAAGAGCGGCAGCTGCTGCACGATCAGGGCGTGACGGCCGAGGCGCTTGAGCTCTTCGGATGCCTGCATGAGGCGTTGGCGCTGAGCCCCCTGTTCTGCTGCCTCCGGGCTGCCTGATCGGCAGACGCTTCGAGCTCTGCTGCATTGCCGACCGGTCGCTTGGATTGGCAGCAACGCGACGTCCCAGGTGAGCGCCACGGGCCGTCTAGCGGCCACCGACAGGCCCGCAAACGAGCGCCAGGCGCCCGCCCTGCGGTGCGCGGACGGCCCTGTCAGGGGGCGCGAGGGGGCTTGGTGCGCAGGCAGGTTTGCGGTGGCTGGAGTGACGGAGATAATTTTCCAGAAAGTCATCGAGATCCAGGCGCGAAGGATGCTAGCGCAGCCCCTGCAGGGCTGCCTGGGCGCGTTGGCGCAGGGCCACATCGCCCACCATGCCGCCAAAGCGCAGGCCCATGCCGTCGAGCTCGCGCACCGCGCGCTGGCGCAAACCCGCATCGGCGCTGCGTCGAGCAATGGCGCACAGCGGGTCGACCGCGCCGCTATCACCCAGGTAACGAAATGCCAGATCGGTCAGGGAGCTGGGACCAAAATCTCCCTGGGCAATGCGCCCAGTGAGATCTTCAAAAGCCATTCTGGCCGGACCCGACTCCTGGCGCAAGGCTGAAAACACCACGGTCAAGTCAGCCTCCAGCTGCCGCACCATGCGGGTCCCAGCAAAGTGCGCTTGCCGGCGCCCCAGACGGGCCAAACCGTTCTCCAAAACAACCACCTGTTCGGCGCGCGGCAAATGGCTGCAGAGGGCCATGGTGGCGGCGCGCAGCGCCGGCTCCGCTTGCCAGACTTCGAGCAGCTCGCTGCACAGGCTCATCATCTCGGCGCGCCGGCGACGGCTGGCCGTCAGCAAAGTCGGCAGGCGGCCCAGCAGCTGGGCGGCGGCATGTGCCGCTGCCAACCCCGCCTCGACCAAGCGCCGGTCCTGCGCCCTGTCGGGTTGCGGGCTATGGATCGCTCGCCGGATGCCGTCGAGCAGATCCAGCAGTTCGGTCGAGCTGCCGATGGAACCGTAGGCACGATAAATCTCCGCCCGCGTCAGATCACAGGTGGTGGAGCGCAACAGCCTGCCCAGCTCTTTGCGGGCCAATTCCGGACGGTTGCCGGCGTCGCCTAGGCGCCCCAGGCCAAAAGCCACCCAGCTTCCCAGGTTCGGCACAGAATCAAGCAGGGCGCCTTGATCACGCGCCACGGCTCGGAGGGCGACGAAATGGTCGACGTGCGGGGCCTCGGCAAGCAGCTCGATGGCGGTCAGCAACAAAAGTTGGCTGGCGAGACGTTTCGGCTCGGAGGACTGGGGACGCCGCAAGGCATCTCGAGATAAAAATATCCAGTGGCGCAAGCAATCGCACACCGCATTCGGCGTCTCGGACATTAGGTTCAAAAGGCCGGTGCGCAAGGCGTCGTGAATGGGACCGGGAAGAATCGCGCCTCGATCGCCTAATTCCTGCCAAAAATCGAGCTCGGATGCGGGGTTGGAAAGCATGCTTAAATGCCAGAAAACGGCCTGGAACTGCGCCTGTCCTGCGGCCGGGGTAAGAGCCACGCGCTTGAGACCTTCGCAAAGTTCTGTGAACGCGGTGGTCAAGGTCGTTCGAAGTACGCCGACTTGCTGCATGTCGGTGGCGCAGCAACCCGTAGGACGAAGGGGTTGCAAACGGGCCATCAGGTGGAGGCTGTTTAGATTATCCAGTTGCCGCTCGACCGCCGCTGCATCGGCGGCCTGCAGGGATCTGTCGAGTAAGTCCAACAAATGGCACCCCAACATGAGTTCGCCGGCGATTTCGACCAGCCCCACCACCGCATAGGAGACGCCCTGCCACCGGCTTTCGAGGCCGCGCGCCGCCAGCTGCAACAGCGGTTCGATGGTATCCAGCCCAAAATCCGCGTGCAGCGCCTGGGCCGCATGCGCCTGAGTCTCCGGCGAGCCGCCACTGATCGCCGTTTTTTTATAAACTGCCCGGCGCAGAGCCGCCGAATCGCTGTCCGGCAAACTAACCGCCAACAGCAGATTGCGAAAAGATTCTAAGTCCGGTGCGACCTGACTCACCAATTCCGGGGGCAACATAGACCAAGGATTGTGGGCCACCGCAGCCCCGGCTGAGCTGGGTAAGGCCAACGCCGTTGCCGTGGTGGGCGCACCAGGCGACTGATCGGGCGACGTCACAGTCGCCGCCTCGAGCATCAAGCTGCCCTGCGGCGAGCTGCTGTCGTTGAGGGGGCAAACCGGTCGCTGCAAGGCCGAACGCGTGGGCGACTGGATGTGGGAGCAAGAGCGGTTCGGGCTGCTTTGGGCCGTGGCGCGCACCGAGCGCCGCAGCGGCGAAGCCGGCGGCGATGCCATCCCGGAATTTGTGGATGGGGAGGGGCTCTTAGATCTCATGACTATTTTCCTGCAATTTCAAAAAGTGACCCGCAGTCGTATTTGGCGCCCTGCTGGGCGGCGGTGCCTCTGGGCCGAGGCCTTCAGCCAGTCGGCCCCTCGGGATCTTCGCTGGCCGGGCCGTTGGGCAGCTCTGCATGCGTGGTCCGGCCAGCAGCGACCGCGCCCAGACCAACTCCTTGCACGGGGGCAGGCACCTGTGCCGCCGGTCCCAAGCCGCGACGCAGCTCTGCGATGTCCGCAGCGGTTATCTTAGGTACTGGTAATATAGTCGGCGACGAGGCGGGAAATAAGCCGCTGGCTGACTGCGTCCGACGGAGGTTTTCCTGCTGAAGCAGACGGCGGTGGGCACCCACCTTGGCCCTATTTCCTAAGTCACCCAAGTCTAGGGCAGTTGGCGCCGGCAGGGTCACCGCTCTGAGCGCTGGACCGTAGCCCAGCCCGCCTGAGAAGGCGGCCCCTGTTGCGCCTAATGTAGGTGCAGCGGCGCTGGGGGGGACCATCAAGGGCTGCAAGTTGCGACGCACCTGGCGGCCTGCGTTAGGCGCTGGATCGGCCGGAAGTGGGCCGCGCGGCTCCGCCGCCAGGGCACTGCGTGACGCCGTCGGCAAACCGAGGCTCGGCGCAACGGACGGCGCATCAGCCGAGCCTTGAGAAGACATGGGCGAGCCGGGGGGTTGGTGTGGTTGCTCGACCGAAAACAGCAAGGCCGGCGTGTCCAGTGGGGGCGGCGATCGGAGCGGCGAGCCGAGGGGCGGTGTCACGAAGCCATCTTCGAACATCGGGTGACCATGGGCGAGGAGCGGGTGCGGTTGCTCGACCGGGAACAACAGGGCCGGCGTGTTTAGTGGGGGCGGCGACAGAAGTGGCGAGCTGGGGGGCGGTGTTTGCATATTATTAATCTCCAATTAAAATGCTGCCGAGTATTTTGACAGATGGCGAGGCGCTTGCCAATGGTCGGCGTGGAGATCGGCCGGTGGCTGCGACAAAAATGAACGTTTGACAGGCCGGGGCGCGGCAGGGCGGGTGTCCACCCGAACCACGCAAGTCCTTTCTTGACGCGATCCGTCACCGGTGTTCCCTGTTCTTTGACCGCTCGCGTAAAAACGCTTCGAGGCAACAGCGTCGTCAAATTATTCTGAACAAAGAGTGGAACGGCCCAAAACGTTTTTATCGCTTTGCCGGCACCCAGTTGCCGTGAAATCCCAACGGGATGGGCCCGGGCAGATCGGCCTGTGCGATGGCTGGCGCAGTCGGCTCGGCGCCATCGTAGACGCGCAGCTGGGCGCCTTTGGCGTGCATCACGAGGCTCAGCAGGTAAACTTCATCTTCCTGACGGGCTCCCTGTTTGGCCACCAGTACGCCCTCGCTGGCGTACTCTGCGGGCCGCAGCAGCGGTCGCATCAGGGCGGTGCCCCGACGGGCATCGAGGCAGACTGGCACGTCGGGAAAGGGTGAGTGAGGATCCCAGGTGGTGCCGTAGATGAGCCGGTGCTCGCGTCCTTGTACCTGTGGGGCAACCCGTGGAAAATCGAGCGGGGTGGGGCTCAAGCGGCGCTGCGTGTAGGCAGACGGGGAGACTTCCATGCGGACCAGCTGCGACTGGGTGACCTTCGGGTCGCGTCCCTCGACGATGTCGCGA
>JBBSTS010000141.1:0-4751 GCA_038235675.1 Myxococcota bacterium
CGCCTGCAGCGCTGCCGGGTCGCGGATGTCCAGGGCGTGGCCGAAGCTTTGGTGGGCGACACGATGGCGGCGCAGCTGGCGCTGTACGGCCTGTCCCAGCATGCCGCTGCCGCCGAGCACCCAGACGCTCATGCGCTGCGGCTGTCGGTGCTGCGGCTGTCGGCGGGCAGGTCGCAGACCTCGGCGAAGGAGGGTGCCTGGCGATCGCGCTCGGAGAGCTGCGGCGCCTTAACCGGCCAGTCGATGCCCACCGCGGGGTCGTCGTAGGCGAAACCGGCCTCGGTGGCGCCGTCGTAGGGGCTGCTGACCTTGTAGATCACCTCGGCCTGCTGGCTCAAAACGCAGAATCCGTGGGCAAAGCCCACCGGCACGAACAGCTGGGCGTGCGCCTCGGCGTCGAGGATGACCCCTTGCCACTGGCCGAAGGTGGCCGAGCCCGGCCGCAGGTCGACGGCGACGTCGAAAATGCGCCCCAGCGCCACGCGTACGAGCTTGGCCTGGCCGGGAGTGCGCTTGAAATGCATGCCGCGCAGGGTGCCGTAGCCGGAGCGTGAGTGGTTGTCCTGGACGAACTTGCAATCGATGCCTGCGTCCTGGTAACGCTGCTCGCTGTAGGTCTCGAGGAAAAATCCGCGGGGATCACGATGCAGCTTAGGCACGATGTGCAGCAGGCCGGCGAGGGAAAGCTCTTTGACGTCCATGGCTCAGAGGCCTTAAACAAAATGTCCGTCCATCACAAGGTTTGGTGCCGATGAAGGCAATCATTCTCGCCGGCGGCTCCGGCAGCCGGCTGCATCCCCTGACAAAAGGGGTCAGCAAGCAGCTCCTGCCGGTTTACGACAAGCCGATGGTCTACTACCCGCTCTCCACCCTGATGTTGGCGGGGATCCGGGAGATCTTGCTGATCTCCACCCCGGCCGATCTGCCTCGTTACGAGAGCCTCCTCGGCGATGGTCGGTCTTTGGGCATGCGCCTGAGCTATGCGGCGCAGCCGCGCCCCGAGGGCCTGGCACAGGCCTTCATCATCGGCGCCGACTTCATCGCCGACGAGTCGGTGGCGCTGATCTTGGGCGACAACCTTTTTTACGGCCATGGGTTGGCGCAGACGCTGCAGCAGGCACAACAGAGCTGCACCCACGGTGCCACCATCTTTGGTTACTACGTTGCCGATCCCACTCGCTACGGCGTGGTCGAGTTCGACGCCGCCGGCAAGGTCCGCAGCCTGGAGGAGAAACCGGCGCAGCCGCGCAGTCCCTATGCCGTGCCGGGCCTCTACTTCTACGACAACGAGGTGGTGCAGATCGCCCGCGAGCTTAAGCCCTCGCCGCGCGGCGAGCTGGAGATCACCGACGTGAACCGCATCTATATGGAGCGCGACGCTCTGCGGGTGCAGATCCTCGGGCGCGGTACCGCCTGGCTGGACACCGGCACCCACGCCTCGCTGTTGCAGGCGGCCAACTTCATCGAGGCGGTCGAGGCGCGCCAGGGGCTCAAGATCGGCTGCATCGAGGAGGTCGCCTACCGCATGGGCTTCATCGACCGGGCCGGCCTGCAGGCGCTGGGTGAGGCGCAGGGGCGCTCGGACTACGGCAAATACTTGCTGGGCCTCGCCGACGAGGCCAAGCGTGGCGCTGGGCACGAGGCGCCGCGCTTGGCGCCGCGGCGCAGCCTTGGAGCACAGCGGCCGCAGGCGCCGAACTAGAGGCCATCTCAAAAACCCTCCGCATCGCCAGCGCACCTATCTGGGGCCGCTGAATACCTCTTGCCCGGGGCGGTCGATCCAGCTGACGAACACTTGTCTGTAAGGCAGCTCGTCGACGAAGTTTGGTGCCATGTGGCCGCCGGCGCCGGCTAAAAAAATCACCTTGGCCGCAGGGCGGGGGCGCGGTCGCAGCTGGGCCAGCGGCGCGATGAGGCCGTCTTTTGCCGAAGCGTAGATGACCGTGCGTTCGGCCAGCTTCAGCCTTGCCAGGCTTCTTTGGCCGTCGAGCGGGTCGTTGCCGCTGGCCCACAAAAGGATGCGCGTGAGGGTGGCGATGCTCCAGGCGATGGCACCAGGCTCCTGGCCCACCAACAAGGGCGCGGCCGCCGGCGCTGGTGAGGACTCAATGGGCTGCGCGCGCAGGGGCCCGGCACCGGCCAGGGCGCGGCAGACGGCCTGCCAGGGCCAGGCCATGAGGCCGACGATTAGGCCAACGCTTGCTGCCCCATACCTCGCTGCGGCGCCCAAAAGCCAGGCCGCCCAGGCGCCGGAGGCGGCGGGCAGGGCGCCGACGAGCTTGCGTTGTAGGGCCTGGAGCCGCAGGGTCGCGGCGCGCCGCAGGCCCCCGCCCATACGATGGATGGACGCTTGGGCGATGCCCGCCGCCACCCATGGCAGCGAGGCGAAAGACCTGACGCTCACCAAAAGCTTCATTTTTTGGCGCAGCTCGGGCGCGCGGGCCAGGGCCTCGGTGGCGAGGCCGGCGCCGAGGGACCAGCCCCACACGCCGACGTTGTCGCAACGCGCGCACACGTGGCGCAGGACGGCCTGCATGTCGGCCACCGCATCGCCCACGACGTGCGCGGTGCCTTCACTGCGGCCAATGCCGCGGCCATTGAAGAGCACGACGTTGCAGCCCCAGGATGCATGCACTGCCGCGAGCGGCAGCATCTCCTCGTAGAAGCAGGCATTGGGGCAGACCATCACCAGGGTGGGGGCCTGGTGGGCGGGCAGGCGCGAACCTTCGAGCTGTAGGCCGTCGAGGGTGCCGCCGTCGGTGGGGATGCGCAGGGGCGTTGGCGAGCGGCTGTGGCGGCTATGCGCCTGCGTAAAGCTGTGCTCCAGCATTTGGCAGTTGGCACGCAGCATGGCAGCATCCGCACCCGTGTTGCTGTTGACGATGGGGTGGATCAGCCGTTGGTAGATGCGTGAGGCCGGCGGGCGCTTGGCGGCGGCGATGCTATTCTTGGTAATCATGGAAATCGGCCTACTGCATGGCTTGGAGGCCAGAGCCTGACTTGCTCGCCCCTCTCTGTCAAGCCGCAGAACAGCCGCCTGAATCACGCTTTTGGCCTTCACTTCGCGCTGCCACCGCGCTATGATGCAGCGCGTAAGGCGACAGCCTCGATATACAATACGAAAGCCGATGTTGGCCATGAAAAATACTTTCTTCCATACCATGCCCTTTCTCACCCTTTTGCTCAGCGCGTCCGTCCAGGCAGCCTCGGGGCATCACCTCGACGTGCGCCAGAGCCTTCCCTGGCAGGTGGATGCGCGGGCCCACCAGGTCCAGGTCCATCTGGGCCCCCCGCCGCCGGCCTCTCCCGGCAGCCCCTTGACCCTGCGCCTGGAGCTCCATGCCGCGCCAGCCCCTTGGCCCACCGGGCTGCAGGTGCCGCTGCAGGGCACCGCCTTTACCCTTGCCGACCTGTTGGGGAGCGAGCTGCGGGCGGACGACTACGTCGCCTGGCGCACCTTCGTAGGCCTGCACGCCGGCCGCGAGGTGGAGATCAGCACCCTGGTGGGCCGGCCCGGCGCGGCATGGCCGCGCTTGGCGGTCGAAATCGAGCCGCGGCAGCACAAATTGGTGGAGCTGCGCTACCTCGACGCGCAGGGTGGCGTCGTCCGGCGGCTGGTCTGCGGCGGCCCCGGTCGGCACGGCGAGGCGGGCGCCTGCACCCTCTATTCCGAGCTGCCGGATGAACCGCCGGTGAGCCGCCTGCAGTGGTTCGTGTTGACCGGCGCCAAAGCAGGACGTTAAATTGGGCCATGCGCCCTCGCCTGCTGTACGTTTTCGCATCTAGCGCCGCTCTGGCGTCGCTGGTCCCGGCCTGCACCTGGCCCGCCGCCCCTTCGCCGGCCGTCGCGCGGGTTGGCGGCCAGGCGATCCTCCAGGATGAATTCGAGGCCGCGGTGGCACGGCGCCTGCGGCAGTTGCGTAGCCCCGAGGGGAGCATGACCGAGGCGGTGCGGGCGCGCCTGCGCCACGGCGTCCTGCAGCGGCTGATCGACGATGCCGTGGTCGCGCGCAAAGCCGCAGAGCTGGGCATCGTCGTCGACCATGCCCAAGCAGAGCGCCAGCTGGCGGCGCAAAAAGAGCGGTTTTTGACCCCCGCGGCCGACGCTGCGGCGCGCGAGGGCGGCCCCAATGCCGACGACGAGGTGCGGCTCGAAGAGCTGCGCCGCCGTGAGCTGCATGAGCAGGTGGTCGAGCGCCTTGTCGGTCCGGTCGCCATCGACGATGCCGCCGTCGAGGAGATCTACAGCCACAACTTGGAGCACTACCGGCAGCCGACGATGCTGCGGGCGCGGCGGATCGTCCTGCCGCTGTCGCCCACGGCCACCGCCGCCGAGGTGGCCAAGCAGCGTCGCGAAGCGATGCGTCTGCGGGCGGCGGCCCTGCGCCAGCCGGGCAGCTTCGCCGATCTGGCGCGCAAGCATTCGCGTGGCCCCGAGGCCGCCCATGGCGGCGACATGGGCGGTTTCTTCTCCGAGGGCCACCTGCCGGCCGATCTGGACGCTGCCGTCGTCGCCCTGGGGCCCCATCAGATCTCCCTGCCGCTGCGCACCCACCAGGGCTGGGAGCTGGTCGAGCTGCTCGAGAAGCAGCCCGCCACGCAGCTGCCGCTGGCACAGGTCGAGGCGAGCATCCGCAGCTCGCTCATGGCGCGCGCCCGCAGCCAGCGACGCAACCAGGTCGAAAGGGCGCTGCGTGCGGCGGTGCCGGTGGAGATCGTCGTCAACCTGGCGCAGATTGGCGCTGCTGTGC
>JBBSTS010000142.1:0-4728 GCA_038235675.1 Myxococcota bacterium
GTCAAGGCGGGCGCCACCCTGTGCGAGTGGGATCCCTTCGCGGTGCCCATCCTCACCGAAGTGGGCGGCCAGATTAAATTTGGCGACATCATCGACGGCGTCACCATGCAGGAGACCCTGGACGAAGTGACGGGCCTGTCGCGCCGTCGCATCGTCGAGTCGAAAGACAAGGAGACGCGGCCGCGGCTGTCGATCAAGGGCGATCAGGGCGAGACCCTGCGCATCCCTGGGTCGGAGAACGAGGCGCGCTACTTCTTACCCATTGGCGCCAACATTGCGGTCGTCGAAGGTGACCGGGTCGAGGCCGGCGACGTCGTTGCGAGGATCCCGCGCGAGACCACCAAGGACAAAGACATCACCGGAGGTCTGCCGCGCGTCGCCGAGCTCTTCGAGGCGCGCAAGCCCAAAGACCACGCCCTCATCAGCGAGATCGACGGCGCAGTGCAGTTCGGCAAAGACACCAAAGGCAAGCGCAAGATCATCATCGTTCCCGACGTGGGTGATCCTGCCGAGTATCTGGTGCCCAAGGGCCGCCACCTCACCGTGCAGGAGGCAGACCGGGTCAAAGCGGGCGACCCGTTGATGGACGGCGCCGCCAACCCGCATGACATTTTGCGGGTGCTCGGCGAGAAGCAGCTGGGCCGCTACCTGGTGGACGAGATCCAGGAGGTCTATCGGCTGCAGGGCGTGCGCATCAACGACAAGCACATCGAGGTTATCGTGCGCCAGATGTTGCGGCGCGTGCGGATCAAGGATGTCGGCGAGACGCTGTTTCTCATCGACGAGCAGGTTGAAAAGAGCGTCTTCGAGAAGGAGAACGAGAGGGTGCTGCAGGCCGGAGGCCGTCCGGCCATCGGCGAGCCCATGCTCTTGGGCATCACCAAGGCCTCGCTTGCGACCGGCTCGTTCATCTCCGCGTCGTCCTTCCAGGAGACCACCAAGGTTCTCACCGAGGCGGCGCTGCGCGGCAGCATCGACCCGCTCAAGGGCCTCAAGGAAAGTGTCATTACCGGGCGGCCGATCACCGCGGGCACCGGCATGCCGGCCTATCGGCAGCTGGTGGCGGTGGTCGACCCTGAGAAGGTGGACGAGGACGAAGAGTATGAGATGACCGTGGAGGACCGTGAGGGCCCGTTGCTGGCGAGCCTGCCGGGCGTCGCGGTCAACGAGTAGCGGCGGTGGCGCTCACGTCTGTGTGGGTCGCCGCGTGGCTTGCTGCGTCGTCGCCGGTTGTGGCCGGCGGCGACGGTGGCTCGCCGCTGGCGCACGGCTACGTCGGGGCACAGCGCTGCGGCGCCTGCCACACTTTCGCCCTGCGGGTCTGGCAGGCCAGCCCGCACGCCCATGCGCATGCATCGCTGAGCGGTGCGCAGCGCCAGGATGCGCGTTGCACCACCTGCCACTCGCTTGGCGCGCCAGAGTCGCCGCAGTTCGCAGGCGTGCAGTGCGAGAGCTGCCACGGCCCGGGAAAATATTATCAGCCCGACTACGTCATGCGCGACCGCGAGTTGGCGCGGGCGGTGGGCCTGGTGGACACGCAACCAGCCCAGTGCCTGCAGTGCCATACCGAGAGCGCCCCCAGCGTTGCCGCCTTCGACTATGCGGCGGCATGGGCCCGTGTCGACCACAGCAAAGCGGCCGAGGCACGCTGGCAGGCGCAGCGTGACGACGCCGTGCGCGCCGCGCCCTAAAGATGGTCTCTAAACGCCCGCCGCAGTTCATCATGTCCGCCTCGGCCGTCGGACAACTGCCTGATCACGGCCTGTGCGAGGTGGCCTTCGCAGGCCGCTCCAACGTTGGTAAAAGCTCGCTGCTCAATGGACTGCTCGGCAAGGCCAAGCTGGTGCGCACCTCGCGCACCCCCGGGCGCACGCAGCTGCTCAACCTCTTCGCGTGGGGGGAGGACCTCGCCTTGGTTGACCTGCCGGGCTACGGCTATGCCAAGCTGTCGCAGACCCAGCGGCGACAGATGCAGGCGATGATCAGGGCCTACATCGTTGAGCGCCGACTTTTACGCGGCCTGGTGTTGGTCCTCGACGCGCGGCGTGAGATGGCCACCGACGACGACGTGGCGATGGCGCAGCTGGCGATGGCACAGCACCGGGCGGTGTTGGTGGCGCTGACCACAGTTGACTGCGTCGCCAAGCCGCGGCGGCTGCATCACGCCCGCCTGCTGGAGGCGAGCATCGGCGCGCCGCCCGGCTCGGCGGTGCTGTGCTCAGGCCGCAGCGGCGAGGGGCTGGACGAGCTGCAGCGCCGGGTCGAGGAGCTGCTGTGATCGGGACGTTGGTTGGGGCAGTGCTCCTTTGCCTCGCTGCAACGGCGACGCCCCAGCCGCTCGATCGGGTGGTGGCGGTGGTCGAGCGCGAAGCGGTCACCGCCAGTCAGATGCTGCGGGAGATGCGCCTGGGGGTGCTGCTGCGGGCGGGCCTCTGTGCGGCGCGGCACGTGCAGCTGCCGCGGCCCGGCGCCGGTGTCGATCCCGCCGCCGAAGTGCTGGCCCACCAACTACAGGATCACGTCATCGACCAACGCCTGGTCCTCGGCCAGGTGCGACGCCAGGGGGCCGCGGCGGTGGGAGAGGCGGAGCTGGCGCAGCGCCAATCGGCGCTCTACGGCCGCTTTGATAGCCGCGCCGCCGCCCTGGCCGCCTTGGCCGAGCTGGGGGCTTCGGAGGCCGACCTCGTCGCGATGTTGCGGCGAGACTTGGCCAACGAACGCTTTTTACACAGCCGCCTGGCGCCGCGCGCCGCGGTGGGCGCGCGTCTCGAAGTGCCCGATCCGCAGGGTGTCGAGCACGGCACGCGCGAGGCGGGCGAGGCCGCACGCGACCCGCAGCCGGATGCGGCCCTGCCGACGGTGGCCCTCGACAGCGAGGTACTGCGGGCGTGGCTGGCGCAGCTGCGCCAGCACGGCGAGACGCGGGTCTTGGGGGCAAACGGTCGGCTGGAGCTGCTGCGCTCCGGCGAGGCCGAGGCACGCGGACCATGGTAGCGGCGCGCCGCAAGCAGGCGGCCAAGGTGGTGCGGATCATCCGCTTGGGCGATCCGGAGGCCGGCTTGGGGCAGGTGGACCTGTGCGCCAGCGGCCTGGCCGTGGGGGTGGAGGCCGGCCGCTTCGCGATGCTCGAGGCGGTGGGGCGTCCCGATTGCATCCTTAAACGGCCTTTTTCTTACTTCGGCACCGAGGGTCCCGACCAGATAAGTTTTCTCATCAAAGAGATGGGCGCGGGCTCGCGCGGCCTGTTGCAGGCGCGCCCCGGCGACGCCATCGAGGTCCTCGGACCATTCGGCAACACCTTTCCTCACCTGGCGTCCGGTGCGGTTTGGGGGGTGGCTGGCGGCGTCGGGGCCGCGCCTTTCGGGCTGTTGGCCGATCGCTGTGCCCGCGTGCTGCTCGGGACACGGCGGCAGGCGGAGGCAGGCTTTGCCGCGGCGCTGCAGGCGCGCGGCGTCGTCGTCGATCTGGCCACCGACGATGGGTCGGCGGGGTTTGCCGGCTCGGTGCTGGCGCTGCTGGAAAAAGCGCTGCAAAAAGCTGCGCAGCCGCCGCAAGCCCTCTTCGCCTGTGGCCCCACCGGCATGCTGGCGGCCACGGCGGCGCTGGCGCGAGCCCACACGCTGCCCTGCTACGCCTCGCTCGAGGAGCGGATGGGCTGTGGGTTCGGCGTCTGCCGCGGCTGTGCCCACCGCGACGTCAGCGGCGGCTGGCGCTGCATCTGCGTCGATGGCCCGGTCTACGACGCGGCGCAAATCTTTGCTGCACCGGCGTCCGCATGAGCGCGCCGCCAGAGGGCCTCCCCGCCCAGATGGCGGTGCGTATAGGCTCGCTGCAGCTGGCTTCGCCGCTGGGGCTGGCCTCTGGCACCTGCGGTTGGGGTGCGGAGCTCGAGGGCATGGTCGACTGGTCGAAGGTGGGCGCGCTGTTCACCAAGGGCCTGTCGCTGCAGCCACGCCAGGGCCACCCGCCGCCGCGGATCTGGGAGACCGCCAGCGGCATGCTCAATGCCATCGGCCTGGAGAACCCTGGACTCGAAGGCTTCGTCGCCGACAAGCTGCCCTTCTTGCGCCAGCTGCGGCGTGAGCATGGGGTGGTCGTTCTGGTCAACCTCTTCGGCACCCTGGCGCAGGAGTACGCGCAGCTGGCCGCGGCCCTCGATAACCTCGAGGGGATAGACGGCGTGGAGATCAACCTGTCGTGCCCAAACGTCGAGGCCGGCGGCATCGAATTTGGCCGCAGCGCCGCGACCGCCTTTGCGGTGACCCAGGCGGTGCGCCGCGCGACGCGCAAGTTCGTCGCCGTCAAGCTGTCGCCGGCTGGGCCGGTGCTGGAGCTTGCCGCCGCCGCCCGCGCTGGCGGCGCCGATGCCCTGACGATGGGCAACACCATGCCAGGGTTGGCAATCGACGTGCGGCGCCGCTGCAGCCGCTTGGCGGCCGGCAGCGGTGGCCTCAGCGGCCCAGCGCTGCGACCCATCAATCTGCGCTGTGTGCAGCAGCTGTTCGAGGCCGGCAGCCTGCCACTGATCGGCGGCGGCGGCATCGCCACCGGCGACGATGCCCTCGAGTTTATCCTGGCCGGCGCCGTCGCCCTGCAGGTGGGCACCGCCACCTTCGCCAACCCCGACGCCGTCGGCACCATCCACGCGCAGTTGCAGACGGCCCTCGGCGTCGACCACTTGACCGCATGTGTCGGAGCTGCAAGTAGGCCACCTCCACCGTAGTTCAC
>JBBSTS010000143.1:0-4701 GCA_038235675.1 Myxococcota bacterium
GGATGGGCTGCAACGGCGGCGGGGTGGGCGCGGGCGCGCTCTCGACGGCGTTCGGCTCAGACGCGGGGGCGGCGGCTTGCGGCGGCGCGGCCTCCTGCACAGGCGTCTCGTCGGCGGCCGACGGCTCGGCGGGGCGACGGTAGACGTGCGCGCTGCTCGGGCGGTGGGCGGGCGACTCGGGGGACTTGGCGACGACGCTGGGCGCCTGCTGCGGCGGCGCCACCGGCGCGGCGACGACGGGGGCGGCCGGCGGCTCGGGCGTTGGCTCGGGGGCCGCGACGGCGGCCGCGGGCACAGGCGTTGGTGTCGGGGCCGGCGTAGCCTCCGGCTCAGCCGCACGCTTTTTGACGATCATCATTCCAGGTCGGCGACGGGGCGCTTCTGGCTGCGGCCCTTTGGCCTTGCTTAAAATTGCCATGGCTTCTTCCTCGTAGACCGAACTCGAGTGTGTTTTGACGGCCAGGCCGGCGGCCTGAAGCGCAGCAACCGCCTCGCGATTTTCGAGTCCGGCCTCTTTGGCCAGCTCGTGCACTCGTTTTTTACTCATCGCGCACCCCTCGCTGTTCGACGACGCGCGTCTCGTACCACACCCGTAACCAATATGCAGCCTGCAAACAGAGACGTCCCCCTAAGATTGCCACCGCCCCGGCCTCGGGCAATCCCGCTGCCTGGCCCAGCCGTGCCGCCGAGGCGATGGCCGCATGGTGGGCCAGCCGCTCTTTGGCCCGGCCGGTGCGATCGGTGGCCACCAACACGGTCGCCTGCGTCGTGCGTGGCAGCGCCCCCACCTGGCCCAGACCGTGCAACAGCTGGCCGCCGCGGCGCGCCAATCCTACGAGCGCGAGCAGCTGCGCCTGCGCCTGCTCGCACAGCGCCGCAGGCTGGGCGACGACTTTGGATAGACAGGGCGCCGCAATGCAGACGTAGCCCCCGCGGCCCGCGGCCGGCGCGGCAGCAAGCCCGACGCTGCGCAGCCGCACCATGGTGGCGGCGGGCGCCCGGCGTCGGCACGCGACGCAGGTGCGCCCGAGCGCGACGCCATCGCCGTGCCCGACGTGGCTCGCTTTGCTCGCCACCTGCCAGGCGCGCTTGGGGTGGGCGGCGCGCGCACTCATCTAAAGGGTCAACCGTTCGGCGTTGGCAGGCTGGCTTTGCTGGCAGCCGCCACTTCGGCGCTGTCGGCCGCCGCCTGCGCCGCTGCCGCAGCCTCGGCCGCCGCGAGCTCGGCGTCGGCTGCCGCTGCGGCCGCCTCCTCACGCTGGCGCGGCGTGCGCGCCACGCCGTTGACGACCTCGATGCTGCAGGCTGCCGCATCGCCGCGCAGCTGCTCTTCTTGGCGCAAAAATTGATTGGCGCCGTACTTGAGTTGCTTGGCGCGCTTCTCGGTGATGCGTGCCTGGGCGACGATCTCTTCGACCTCCGCTGCAGCAAGCTTTTCGACCGCGCCAATGCCGCCGGCTCGCAGCTGCCCCAGGCTCGTCTCACCCATGCCACGCACGGCGCGCAGGCGTGCCTCGTCGTCCATCGCGGTAAGCTCTTGAAATTTACGCGCAATTTCGCTGGCGCGCTGCTCACGCTCGGTGTCGGCCTTGGCACGCTGCTCGTCCTGCTGCTCCAGACGTGCGACCTCGTTGGCGCTCATCAGTATTTTCTCGAGCACCTCGTCGGTCATGCCCGGAAACTGCATCAAGAAGGCGTGCTCGGAGGCCACCAACTGGCGAGCGGAGCGGATCCCGTGGTTGTACAGCGTCTGAATGAGAAATTCGTTGGTGCCCTCGACCCGCGACAGGCTCTGCCAGGCTTTGTCTTTGATGTCGCCGATGCGCGACTCGGAATGGATGTCCAGGCGCCAGCCGGTCAGCTGGCTGGCGAGGCGGACGTTTTGGCCCTTGCGGCCGATGGCCAGCGACAGCTGGTCGTCCGGGACGATGATCTCCATCGAGTGGTTGGCCTCGTCGATGAGCACGCGGCTTACCTCGGCCGGCTGCAGCGCGTTGCAGACGAAGGTGGCCTGGTCCTCGGAGTAGGGCACGATGTCGATCTTTTCGCCGCGCAGCTCCTGGACCACCGCCTGAACCCGCGAGCCCTTCATGCCAACGCAGGCCCCCACCGGGTCGACGTCGCGATCGCTGCTGCTCACTGCACTCTTGGCGCGCGCGCCGGGCTCGCGGGCGGCACTTTCGATGCGCACCACGCCCTCGTAGATCTCCGGCACCTCGAGCTCGAAAAGTTTGACCAGCAGCTCCGGACAGGTGCGCGACAGGACGATCTGCGGCCCACGCGAATGCTCCTGCACCTCGATGACGTAGGCCTGCACCCGGTCACCAGCGCGATAGGACTCGCGCGGACACTGCTCACGCAGCGGCAAAATGGCCTCGGCGCGGCCCAAATCGACGATGAGGTTGCCGCGCTCGAAGCGGCGGACGATGCCGGTGACCAACTCGCCGCGGCGATCTTTGTACTCACCGTAGACGAGGCTGCGCTCGGCGTCACGGACGCGCTGGATGATCACCTGCTTGGCGGTCTGCGCGGCAATGCGGCCAAAGCCGCGGCGGTAGGTCTTCAGGCGCAGAATGTCGCCGTACATCTCGTCCTGCTCGCGGGCCGCAGCGGCGTCCTGGTCGAGGAAGTAGATGGGGAAGACCATCTCGTCGCCCTGCTCGACCTCGATGCCGCGGTCGCGGCAGTCCTGCAAGCTGATCTCGTTGAGGGCATCCTCGATGGTCTGCACCACGCGGATGGTCTGGGTCAGGTCGACGGCGCCCTTCTCGAGGTTGAAAGTGGCGTTGAGCTCGCGCTCCATGCCGAAAGTGCGTTTGGCGGCGGCCAGGATGGCCTCTTCGAGGGCCTGGATCAGGATGGTGCGCTCGATGCCTTTGTCTTTGCTGACTTGGTCCAACACGAGGCTCAGGTTGCCGTCCATCGTCGCTCCTTCGCGCAATTGGCAAAAAAAAATGGGCACGAGGCCCATGGTTCCACACGACGCGTGGGCAGGTCCGCGTCCACCTCGAGGCGGCTTCCCTGCGGGCGGCCTTCCTGCGACGTGCCCCGGCTTGTTGACATAGCCAGGCGCCGCTTGTCAATCGGCGCCCGGCAAGGCGAAGAGACGCGCCGCGTTGGCCGAGGTCTGGCGGGCGAGCTCGGCCGCGGAGATCCCTTTGAGCTCGGCGACGACGGCGGCGGTGTGGACCACCAGGGCCGGCTCGTTGCGCTTACCTCGATGCGGCACCGGGGTTAGGTAGGGGCAGTCGGTCTCGACGAGCAGGCGCTCCACCGGCGTCTGCTGCACCGCCTCACGCAGCGCCGCCGCGTTCTTGAAGGTCACCACCCCCGCAATCGAGAGGTAGAACCCACGTGCCAGGTAGGCCTGCGCCTCGCGCACGCCGGCGGTGAAGCAGTGGACCACCCCTGGTCGCGGCGGCAGCGGCTGCGCGTCCAAAATTGCCAGGCAGTCGTCGTGGGCGTCGCGCACGTGCAACATAAGCGGCTTGGCATGGCGGCAGGCCATGGCAATGAACTGCGGCAGAAGCTGCTTCTGCAGCGCCGCGGTGGCGGCATCGTAGTGGTAATCGAGGCCAACCTCCCCGAGGCTTACGGCCCGCGGCTGGGCCAAGCACTGCTCCAGGCGCGCCAAAGAGGCGGGCTGCGCTGCCGCCAGGTGCGCCTCATGCGGGTGGATGCCCACCGCGGCATAGACGTCTGCCTCGCGGGTTGCCA
Source organism: Myxococcota bacterium (assembly GCA_038235675.1). Classification (GTDB taxonomy): domain Bacteria; phylum Myxococcota; class XYA12-FULL-58-9; order XYA12-FULL-58-9; family JBBSTS01; genus JBBSTS01. The sequence continues at coordinate 3,718 of JBBSTS010000143.1, forward strand.
GCCGCAGGGCCTCCTCGGCGCCGTCCGTGATCCCCGAGGCGCCGACGGCGATGAAGCGCCCCACCCCGGCCGCTCGAGCTCGCTGCATGACGCCCGGCAGCGCGTCGCCATAGGTTTCCACCTCGAGGTGGCAGTGTGCATCGGTCAGCATGATGCGTGTATCTAGCACATACGGCTCCCAGAATGCATGCCGTGCTCAAGGAAGCGTGGTAGGATCTGAACAGAGCTACAAGACTGAGCGAGGGCATTTTATGAGCGACAAAGCCCCCAGCGTGCTGCTGGTGGAGGATGACGAGTTCATCCGTCAGGAAATCGGCGAGGCCCTCGAAGACGAGGGCTACGTCGTGGCGATGGCCAATCACGGCAAGGAGGCCTTGGCCCTGCTGGCCCAGGGCCTGGTGCCCGAGGTTGTCCTGTTGGACCTGATGATGCCGGTGATGAACGGCTGGGAGTTTCTCAAAGCCTTCAAAGGCGACCCCGCCTACAGCAAAATCCCCGTGATCATCCTCTCGGCCTTCGCCGACCGCGCCACCATCGTTGGCGGCGAAGCGATCAGCATCCTGCGCAAGCCCATCGCCCTCAGCGTGCTCTTCAACGTCTTGGGCGAGCAGGTACAGGGCCGCCGAGCGCTCTGAAGCCCACCAAGCGCGGTGCCGAGGCCCCCTGCTTGTGAAGTACGGTGGCCCTGCGTAAGGCTGCGGGCCATGAACGTTTGCTTCTCTGCGCGCCGCGCTCCTCGCACCCTGCTGGTTGCCCTCTTGGGCCTGCTCAGCGCCCCCTGCCGGCCGCCGAGCGCACCCCTGGTGGTGCTCAAGGCCGCCAGCGGCAAACCGCTGCCGCCGCCGTCGCCGCCTACCGACGGCGACGAAAAAGCCGCCCGCGCCCTGGAGGCCCAGGCCGCCCGCTTGCAACGGCGCGGCACCGCCACCGGGGCCGCCGCCGCCGAGCGCCGCCGCGAGCAACTGCTCAAAAATTACCCCAGCA
>JBBSTS010000144.1:0-4695 GCA_038235675.1 Myxococcota bacterium
CCGGCCGGGCACATTTTTTGAGCTCCAGCATCGGGCAGATCCCTTCGACCTGCAGCAGGGCGTCGAGCGTCGGCAGGTGTTCGTCGGCCATCGGAGGACCGAACTGCGGCACGTGGACGCCGCGCCGGCCCAGCTCGGCGGCCGTCTCCGGGTCGGGCCGGGGCCGCCCCGCACGCAGCTCTGTCAGGCAGGCCGCCGTCAAAGAAGACACCTCGCCATGCCCGTCGGTGGTGCGCTCGAGCGTGTCGTCGTGGATCACCACCGGAACGCCGTCGGCGCTCAACGTTACGTCACATTCCTGCCAGCGGGCGCCGCAGGCCACCCCGTGGCGGGCCGCCGCCAGGGTATTTTCCGGTGCTTCGAGGCTGCCACCGCGATGCGCGATGATGGTTGGCCTGCCGCCCTGCAAGCCGACATCATAGTTTGCCGCGTCCCCCACACCCTCTCCTGTATCAATCGAGCGCGGAGGTCACCACCTTGCCGGTGGCGAGCACGCGCCCCGCAACCTCTTCCTCCAGGTGCATGTAATCGACTCGGTAGCGCTGGTCGAGCAGGCCGAGTCGATTGTAGAGCTCGTCGAGCTCGCCGCCTTCGGCCATCATCATCGCCGCCCGCCGCAGGGTGTGAAAAACGTTGACGCGGGCATCGAAGCAATACAGCTGTGCCAGGGCCAAGTGTTGGGCAGCCGTGTTGGCCGACAGGCTCTGGGCCGCTTGGCTGGCGCGGCACACCACCGAGTCCATCGCGAAGACGTAGGTCATGCAGTCGGCCAGGGCCCCCAGGATGTACTGTTTCTCCTTGAGATCGGCCATAAACTTCTGGGCCGCGTAGCTGGCGGCGTAGACCACTGCCCGCTTGCACAGCTCGGTGGCGAGCACTTCGTCGGCCAGTGGCCCAGCAGCCTTTTTCGGCAGCGGGGCGCTGCCGCTGAGCTCCTCGAGGATGCGGCCTGCCACCTCCATCAGCGGCAGGCTGCCGCCCATGGCGCGTTTGAACAGCGTCGCCGGAACGATCAGGCGGTTGATCTCGTTGGTGCCCTCGAAGATGCGCTGAATGCGTGCGTCGCGCAGGTAGCGCTCCAGGGGGTAGTCCTCGGTGTAGCCATTGCCGCCGTGCACCTGCAGCATCTCGTCGGCGATGCTGTAGAGCGCCTCGGAGCCGAAAACCTTCAGCATCGAGGCCTCCATGGTGAAATCGTCGATAACCTCGATGGCGCGGGCGGGGTAGTTTTGGGCCTGTTTGTCTAGGTGCTCGTTGCGGGCGTCGATGTGGCCGGCCAGCCGATAGGCCATCGACTCACCGGCATAGATGAGGGTCGCGGCGGTAGACAGCTTCTGCCGGATCAACCCGAAGGAGGCGATAGGCTTGCCAAACTGGTGCCTTTCTTTGGCGTAGGCGGCCCCGTGGGAGAGGGCCGCCTTGGCGGCGCCGATGGAGCTGGCACCCAGCTTGTAGCGGCCGATGTTAAGGATGTTGAAGGCGATCTTGTGGCCCCGACCAATTTCGCCGAGAACGTGGTCGACCGGCACGTGGACGTCGTCGAGCAGCAGCTGGCAGGTGCTGCTGCCGCGGATCCCCAGCTTGCGCTCCTCGGGGCCGAAGCTGACCCCCGCCCGCGTCCGCTCGACGAGAAAGGCGGTGAACTTGTTGCCGTCGACCTGGGCGAAAACAGTGAAGAGATCGGCCCAGGCGGCGTTGGTGATCCATGCCTTGGTGCCGGAAAGGATGAAGTGCTGACCATCGTCGCTGCGGGTGGCGGTGGTTTTGGCCCCCATGGCGTCGGACCCACTGCCTTGCTCGCTGAGGGCGTAGGCGGCGATCCATTCGCCGCTGGCAAGCTTGGGAAGGTAGGTTTGACGCTGCGCCTCGGTGCCGTAGTAGACGATGGGCAGGCAGCCGATGCCCGTATGCGCCCCATAGGTGACCGCGAAAGATCCGTGCCGGGCGAGCTGCTCGCTGACCAGCATGCTCGTGGCCTTGTTGAGGCCCAGGCCGCCTTGGGCCTCGGGGACCTCGACCATCAACAGTCCAAGCTCCGCGGCGCGGCGCATTTTGTCGACCATCAGGCCGGGCTTTTTGTGGTCCAGCTCCTCGGCGTGGGGCTCCAGCTCGGTGCGCACGAAGTCGTCGGCCGTCTTGCGAAACTGCCTCTGCTCGTCGGTAAACTGCTCGGGCGTAAAGATGGGCTGACTCAACACCGGTCGGTGCAGAAAGTCGCCGCCATGGTCGAGGGTTTGCGGGGTGGGCTCGGGAGAAAGTGCGTTAACCATATACCTGAGATTAACACCCCCTGCCGCCGATGCTTGTAAAAAGGAGGGACCAAAAAGTCGCGTGGCCGCATCGGCCCGCCTACTCTGGCCGATAGGAGGGCGTCCATGAGCAAACAGCGTGCCTATTTCAAAGTGATCGCGGGCCCCAACGCCGGCGACGAGCTCAGCCTCGAGATGGGCACCTGTCGTTTGGTCGGCAGGCACCTCTCGGACACCGAGACCCAATTTATCGATCACGACGGCAACCGCGTGCTGGAGCCTGAGCTGGCGGACATTCTCTCCGACCAGCTGCAGGAGCGCTCGCCGCAGATAAGCGCCAGCGCCGACTTCAGCAGCACCGCCTTCGAGCGCGGCAGCGACATCATCTTCAGCGACGACTCCATCTCACGCGCCCACGCGATGCTCTTTTTCGACACCAGCGGCACCGGCGTCATCGACTTGGCCAGCACCAACGGCACCTACGTCAACAACGGCCGCATCAACAGCAAGATGGTCACCGACAAAGACACCATCGGCCTGGGCAGCAGCCAGCTTAAAGTACGCGTCCGCTAGAAAATCGGTGCGCCGGCTGCTAAGCCGGCCGCATGTTCAGTCAACGCCTCTTTCTCGTCTGGATGTTGTGGCTCAGCACCCTGAGCTGCCGCGCCGCCAGCCTGAGCGGTGTCCCCCACTTTACCGCGGCCTATGCCGGCCGGACGGTCGAGCTGCGCCAGAGCGCCTACTTCGGCCCCCTCTACGACGACACCGACCGTCTTCTGCTGTCGCCGCACACTCCCGCCTCGACCTCCCACCTGGTCAACTTGCGCGGCGAGCCGCTGCATCCCCCCAAGGCGCGCGGCATTCTGCCCTCCGGCAGCCAATTCGTCGTCAGGCGCGTGAGCCTGCCAAGCCGCCTCAGCCTGCTGACACGCATGCTCAAGAGCCCCCGCTTCCATCCCTGGGTGGAGCTGCGCCTGCTGCCCCAGCCGGCGGCACCGCTGGCAGGTTCGCAGCCGCCGACCGAGCGGCCCTTCGTCTGGGTCCTGCCGCTGACGGCCCGCGACGCGAAAGAGATCGCCACGGCGATGGCCGAGGCGTTTTCGTCGCCGCCGCAGACGGCGCAGTTTCTTGCCGCCCGCCGCCCCACCGTCGCGGTCGCCATCGCGCAGAAGAGCCTGCTGCTCGACATGACGACGGCCGAAATGGTGGCGGCCATGGGGCCACCGCAGCGCGCCTTCGTCGAGCAGCGCCAGGCCCAGAGGTTGCAGGTTGCCTGGTACGCCGACACCGAGGCTTGGCTCCAGGACGGCCGCATCGTCGCGCTGCGGCCGCCGCGCCCGCTGCTCCCGGCACCGCCGGCAGCGGATAAAAGTTAGAATAGCGTCGCGGGCAGGCCGATTTTTTCGACGATTTAGATGAAACCCGCGATATGCCGGGCTACCCTACAAATCGATGCATGCCAGCCTGCGCCAAGCGGGCGGATAAGCGGTTACCTGTCCGTGTTGGTCCTACAGGGGAGAGTCGAGATAAGCATCCCAATGATCCCCAAGGCACACGAAGTGCGCGCCGACAGCCTTTTAACCAGCTACCAGGTGGGCGCCCTGTTGCAGGTCAATCCCAGCTCCGTCAACAAATGGGTCAAGGACGGCCGCCTGCCGGCCTTTCGTACCCCCGGCGGCCATCGCCGCATCCGCGCCGGCGACCTGGTGGCCTTTTTAAGCACCCACACCATGCCGGTGCCAACGTCGTTGGCCCAGGCGGCGCGTCGGCGCCTGCTGCTGGTCGGCGAGCATGTCGAGCAGCTGCAGAGCCTGCACCAGCTCCTCTCCCCTTACGCCGACCGGCTGCAGGTCGACAGCGCCACCAACGGCGTCGACGCCCTGGTCGCGGTCGGCGCCCTGCAGCCGCACGTGGTGCTGCTGGACGCGGCGATGGTGAGCATGGACGCCCTCGAGGTGTGTCGCCGGCTGCACGCCGGCCAATCCACCCACGCCATCGACGTCATCCTCACCTGTCACGAGGTGACCGCCGAGCTGCAGCGTCGCGCCAGGGCCGCAGGGGCCAAGTTGTGCATCACCCAGCCCGTCGATGAGGCGACGCTGCTGCATGCCTTGAACATCGTGGGGTGATCGCGCTAGGCCGGGCGCATGCACATCGCACTCGAGGGGATCGACGGAGCCGGCACGACCACGCAGCTGCCGCGTCTGGCGGCGGCGCTGCGAGCGCTGGGGCATCAGGTCGTGACCTGCGCCGAGCCGAGCACGGGCCCCATCGGCCGCCTCGCCCGGGCCGCCCTGCGCGGGCCGCTGCCTGCCGACGAGGCCACGTTGGCGCTGCTGTTCGCCGCCGACCGCCTCGCCCATCAGCAGACGTTCGTCAAGCCCCAGCAGCAGGCGGGCCAGGTGGTGCTCTCCGACCGCGGCCTGCTGTCGTCTTTGGCCTACCA
>JBBSTS010000145.1:0-4598 GCA_038235675.1 Myxococcota bacterium
ATCACGCTCATGGCGTAATCTAGGTAGGACCCCCGCATCTCGTCTTCGATGTTGGTGGGCAGCAAGATCCCGGGGGGCTCGCCGCCGGCAGGGGTCGAAGCGGGCGGCAGCACCGCCTGGCCGCCGTCGTCGGGCGGGGTGGGGGTCGCGGAGGGCATGGGCGCCTTATAGGCAGGTCAGGGCGATTTTCGCAAAGGGGCCCGCCGCGCGTCCCGCACTAAAATTGCACCGCGACGCCGATGCCCAGGCCAGCGGGGTAGCCGAGCTCCAGCCGCAGGCGGCTGGAGCGGCTGAGGCGATACAGCGCCCCCATGCTCACCCCTGGCAGGACGTAGAAGCTGCGGCTCGCCGCCTGCAGGCCAAGGTTAAAGTTGGCGCGCAGGGCGGCGAAGAGGGCCCAGCGGGTGGTCAGATAGAAGTTCCAGCGCAGGCCGCCGCTGAGGGTCAGAAAGCTGTCGAGGGTGAAATCGGTGGCCAGCTGGGCACCAAATTCCAGGTAGACGGCGTTGTTGACCTCCTGCAAAAACCCCTGCGCCACCAGCGGCACGCCGTACCACAGACCGACGCTGAGGGTTTCGAAGGCGCTGCCGAGCATGAAGCTGAGCTGCTGGGCTCGCCGGGTGGCGCTGATGTCCTCGAGCATCCAGCGACTCGTGGCCAGCGGGGTCGCGCGGGCCGGCAAAGGGCTGCGCGGGTGAGCCCGCCGCGGCACCGGCCGCAGCGGCGGATCGGGCGTCTGCACCACGTCTGCCGCCTCGGCCCCTGGGGCCCCCGGCACGGCCGCAGCCGCGGCGTGGGCCGTCATCGGCCACGCCATCCACGGCAGCAAGGTCATCAGGAGCAGCCAGCCGACTGCGGTTTTTGCGCCCATGGCCCAGGTCCTGTCGTTTTTTGTGGCATGCGGCCCGCGCCCCGAGCTCGTCGGTGTTACCTTAGAGGCTGCGGGTGTGATAGCCGCCCAGGCGATCGTTGCCTGGTCTTTTTCTCAATCCGGCTCAAGGGAGACGCGCACGTGACGCAAGACGTTACCATGCCTCAGATGGGCGAATCCATCGCCGAGGGCACCATTACGACCTGGCTCAAAAAGGTCGGCGACCAAGTCGCCCGCGACGAGCCACTCTTCGAAATCTCCACCGACAAGGTCGACGCGGAGATCCCTTCACCCGTGGCCGGCACCCTGCTGGAGATCAAGGTCCAGCCTGGCGACACGGTGCCAATCGGCAGCATCGTCGCGGTCATCGGCGAGGCGGGCGCCAAACCAAGCCCCGGCGCCCCCGCAAACGCCCCCGCCGCCCCGGCACATGATAGCCCACACGCACCGCCGCCACCGGCCGAAAAGACCGTGCAGCCGGCCGCCGCTGCCGCTGCGCCGTCCCCGGCCGCCGCCGATGGGCCGCCGCGCAAGAGCTCGCCGCTGGTCCGCAAGATCGCCGCGGCCCACGGCGTCGACGTCCAGCAGCTGCCCGGCAGTGGCCTCGGCGGCCGGGTTACCAAGCAGGACATCCTTGGCCACCTCGAGGCGCCCAAGGTGAGCTCTGCCCACCCGAGTGCGTCGCCTGCCGCCCAGGCAGGGGGCGTGCGCCCCGCTTCCGGGGCTGGCACCTCGGCCGCCAACCTGCATCTGAGCACCAACCTCACCCCACTGCAGGAGGTGCCCGAGTCCTACCGTCCGCGCGCTCTGGAAGGCGACCGGGTCGAGGAGCTCAGCGGCATGCGCGCCAAGATCGCCGAACACATGGTGTGGTCGCGGCGGATCTCCGCCCACGTTGCCACCGTCTGGGAGGTGGATTACAGCCGCATCGTCAAGCTGCGGGCGCAGCACAAGGCGCAGTGGGAGCAGCGCTACGGGGTCAACCTCACCTACACCGCCTTCATTATGAAGGCGACGGTGGACGCCCTCAAAGCCTATCCCATGCTCAACGCCAGCCTCGATGGCACCAAGGCCATCTACCATCGCGACGTCAACCTCGGCCTGGCGGTCTCCTTGGACTGGGGCCTCATCGTCCCGGTGCTGCACGGTGCCGGTGAGCTGAGCCTTTTGGGCCTCGCCAAGCGGGCGATCGACTTGGCCGCGCGGGCGCGCAGCAAGAAGCTCAAGCCCGACGAGGTGCAGGCCGGCACCTTCACCATCAGCAACCCCGGCAACTACGGCGCCCTGTTCAACGTCCCGGTGATCAACCAGCCGCAGGTGGGGATCTTGGGAGTCGGCACGATCGAGAAGCGGCCGGTGATCGTCGACGATGCCATCGCCATCCGCACCCGCGGCACCCTGGCGCTCTCCTTCGACCACCGGTTGATCGACGGGGCAGTGGCCGACCAGTTCATGTTGCGGATCAAAAAGGGGCTCGAGGAGTTCGACGGAAGCGCCCTGTAAGAGATGGAGGTGGTGTGGCTCGCAGAGGTGCCCTACGCGCCCATGCTGGCGCAGCAAGAGCTGCGCCACGCACAGGTGGCGGCGGGGCAGGCACCCGAAGCGCTTTTTTTGCTCGAGCACCCGCCTACCGTCACCACCGGCCGCAACGGCAAGGCTGAGAACCTGCTGCGGACCCCGGCACAGCTGGCGGCGATGGGGGTGGACTACGTCGTCACCGGCCGTGGCGGCGACGTCACCTACCATGGCCCCGGGCAGCTGGTGGGCTACCCCATCTTGGCCCTGCAAGAGGGCGAGCGCGACCTGCGCCGCTACGTCGACTCCTTAGAGGAGGTGCTCATCCGCACCGCCGCCGATTTCGGCGTCCGTGCCGAGCGTCAGGCGGGGCTGCGGGGGATCTGGGTGGGCAATAACAAGCTGGCAGCCATCGGTGTGCGCTTGGCGCAGTGGGTGACGATGCACGGCTTCGCCCTCAACGTCGCCACCGATCTTACGGGCTTCGACCTCATGGTGCCCTGCGGCCTGCATGGCCGCGGCGTCACCTCGCTGGCGCAGCTGTGTAACCCGGTGCCCAGCCTCGCCGACGTCCGCGCCCGCCTGGTGGCGCATGCCGAGGCGGTGTGGAAGCGTCCCGCCATCGCTGCTTTGCTTAGAAGAGAGGCTTAAAAGATGGAAAAGCTCGTCCAACTGGGCCGCCGGGTCCCCGCCGCCAAGCCTGCCCGCCCACCGTGGCTGCGCATTCGCCTGAGCGAGTCGGACACCTACCACGACGTCCGCGGCCTGCTGCAGGACCTCAAGCTCAACACCGTCTGCGACGAGGCCCGCTGTCCCAACATCTGGGAGTGTTGGGGCAAGCACAAAACGGCCACCTTTATGATCTTGGGGGACGTCTGCACCCGCGCCTGCCGCTATTGCTCGGTCACCAGCGGCCGCCCCAAAGGGCCGCCGGATGCCGATGAACCGGCGCGCGTCGGCGAAGCCGTCCGCCGCCTGGGGCTCTCGCATGCGGTGCTCACCAGCGTCGACCGCGACGACCTGCCGGACTACGGCGCCGGCCACTTCGCCGCCACCCTCGCCGCCATCCGGGCGAGCCAGCCGGGCTGCCGGGTGGAGGTGCTGATCCCCGACTTCATGGGCGATCCGGACGCCCTCGAGGTGGTCCTGCGCTCCCAGCCCGAGGTGCTGGACCACAACACCGAGACAGTGCCGCGCCTCTACCGCCGCATGCGCAGCAAGGGCGTCTACGCTCGCTGCCTGCAGGTGCTGCAGCGCGCCGACGCCTGGCGGCGGCAAAACGGCGTGGCGATGACCACCAAAAGTGGGCTGATGATGGGCCTGGGGGAGACCTTCGCCGAGGTGCTGGAGGTGATGGACGACCTGCGCGGCGTCAACTGCGACGTGCTGACCATGGGGCAGTACCTCAACCCCACCAAGAAGCACGTCGCCATCGACCGTTACTGGACGCCGGAGGAATTCGCCGACCTCAAACAAGAGGCGCAGAAACGCGGCTTCTTACACGTCGAGTCTGGGCCCCTGGTGCGCAGCTCCTACCACGCCCACGAGCACGTCCCCGCGCGCGCACCGCAGCCTATCGTCTAACCTTTTCGGTAAGCGGTTATGCCGCCCTCGAGGTTATAGACGTCGGCGAAGCCGGCCGACTCGAGGATCTGGCAGGCGAGCGCCGAGCGGCCGCCCATCTTACAGTAGCAGACCACCGGCCCCTCGCGGCGCAGCTCTGCGAGACGCTCGGGCAGCTCGTCCAAGACGATGTGCTGGGCCCCCTGCAGGTGGTCGGCCATCCACTCGTCGTCGCGGCGAACGTCGATGAGCTGCAGGGTGGGGTCTTGGAGGCGGGCGCGCAGGGCGGCGGGGGTTAGCTCTTGCATCCCCGGCCTGTAGCATGGCGCCGGCCAAAGCTGCTACAGGCTTGCGCCCATGGATATGAGCCCTCCTTTCGCAGGCGTCTTCGCGCACCTGCCGCGGCCGCTGCTCTTTGCCCATCGGGGCGCCAGTCGCCAGGCGCCCGAGAACACCTTCGAGGCCTTCGACCTGGCGGTGCGCCTGGGCGTCGACGTCCTCGAGCTGGACGTCCATCTCAGCGGCGACGGCGAGGTGATGGTCCATCACGACCCCACCCTCGAGCGCACCACCGACGGCCATGGCCCCCTGGCCGACAAGACCTGCGCCGAGCTTCTGCGGCTGGACGCCGGCTGCAAATTTCGTAGCC
>JBBSTS010000146.1:0-4594 GCA_038235675.1 Myxococcota bacterium
AGTCGTCGCCGCTTTCAGGCGGCGATGGCGCGGTAACGTCAACTCGACCAAATCGTACAGGCGATGGCGCAGCACGCCATCATCGCCACCAGCGTCAGCGGCAAGATAACTTATTTTAATCCCGCCGCCAGTCGCCTGCTCGGCTACACGGCCGCCGAGGTGGTCGGCAAACATACGCCAATCATCTTTCACGAATCCGGTGGGATCGCTGCCTGGCTCAAAGACAATCCCGGCAGCAATCCTTTTTTATGCTTGGTGCAGCACTGCGCGCCCGACGTCGCCGCCGGGAGCGAGATCATTTACGTGCGCAAAGATGGCCGGCGCATCCCCGTGATGCTGACCGTCTCCAAGGTCCGTGACCCACAGGGGCAACTGCAGGGGTACATGGGCATCGCGTTGGAGCTCAGCGCCAACAAGAGGCAACAGCACCTATACGAAACTTTCTTTTCTTTGGGACATGAGATGCTGTGCGTCTGTGGTCCGCAGGGAAAACTGCTGCGGGTCAATCTGGCCTTCGAAAACCTTCTCGGCTATGCGGTGCGGGATCTCGAAGGAACGAACATTTTTGCTAAAATTCACGCCGACGACCTCGAAGCCACCAAGTTGGTCATGGCCAACTTGGGCCGCGGTGAGGTGGTGTCGCGTTTTAACAATCGCTGGCTACACCGCGACGGCAGCTACCGCACCATTCGCTGGAACGCGGCGGCCAGTGCCGACGGCTTCTACTATGCGACCGGCTGGGACGTCACCGACGAGCAGCAGCAAAGCGACAGCAAAGATCAAAACGCGCTGTTCGAAAAACAGCTCATCGGCATCGTCAGCCATGATCTGCGCAGCCCAGTGAGTGCCATCTTGATGTCGGCCGAGAGCATCGGTCGGCTCGGCGGCCTGTCGCAGCGGGCCGAGCGCTCCCTCAAGCGGATCTCCGGCGCGGCGCAGCGGGCCGAGCGCATGATCCACGACCTGCTGGATTTTACCCAGGCACGCCTCGGCGGCGGCCTGCGCGTCCACCCAGCACCGGTAAACATCAATGAGGTGGCGCAGCAGGTGATGGAGGAGATCCAGCTGGTTCACCCCGAGCGCGAGATCACGTTTTCGCCCTGTGACGCCGCGGAAGTACGCGTCGACGGCGACCGCATCGCCCAGGTCCTGGGCAACCTGTTGGCCAACGCCGTACACTACAGCCCCAAAGACTCGCCCGTGGACCTGTCCATCGACAAACGCAACGATGCGCTGTGCTTGGAAGTTCACAACGGCGGCGACCCCATTCCCGCCCATCTGCTGCCGCGTCTGTTTAAACCGCTGCACCGCGGCGCGAACGGGCTTGGCAGCCTACAAGCCAGCGCCGGCCGCAGCGTCGGCCTGGGCCTCTACATCGTCGACCAGGCGGTCAAAGCCCATGGCGGCGTAATTTCTGTCGAATCGACGCCCGAGGCGGGCACCACCTTCTCGGTGGTCCTGCCGCAGCATGCGCCGGCGAGCAAGCACCTGCAAAACTAGAGCGGCGCTCGTTGCCTCTGACGAGGGCTTTTGTTACATCCGAGCGCATGTCCCGCCATGCATCGACCTACCGCACCCACCACTGTGCCGAGCTCAACGACGAACACCACGGACAGGTGGTGCGCCTGAGCGGCTGGGTCGACCGCAAACGCGATCACGGTCAGCTGGTGTTTATCGACCTGCGCGACCACTACGGCATCACCCAATGCGTCTTCACCCCCACGACCCAGGGAAGCCTCGACCTCGGCGCCGTGCGCCTCGAGTCGGTGCTGTGCATCGACGGCACGGTGACGCGGCGCTCGCCCGAGAACGTCGCGCCCGAGCGCCCCGCCGGAGACATCGAAGTTGCGGTTGACAGCTTCGTCTGCCTGTCGGCCGCCGACGTGCTGCCTTTCAGCCTCCACGGGCAGCAGGAGGTTCCCGAAGAGCAGCGGCTGCGCCACCGCTACCTAGATCTGCGCCGGCCAAAGCTGCACCAGAACATCCTGCTGCGCTCGAAGGTGATAAGCAGCCTGCGGCAGCGGATGCAGGCCGCCGGCTTTTGCGAGTATACGACGCCTATCTTAACCTCCAGCTCGCCGGAGGGGGCGCGCGACTACCTGGTACCCAGCCGCCTGCACCCTGGGAAATTTTATGCTCTGCCGCAGGCGCCGCAACAATTTAAACAGCTGCTTATGGTCGCCGGCTTCGACCGCTATTTTCAGATCGCCCCATGTTTTCGCGACGAGGATGCGCGCGCCGACCGCTCGCCGGGCGAATTTTATCAGCTCGACATCGAGATGGCCTTCGTCGAACAAGAAGACGTTTTCGCCGCCATCGAGCCGGTCCTGCACGGGATCTACCAAGAGTTTGGTGGCTGGCCGAGCACCCCGCCGCCCTTTGTGCGCCTGCGCTACGATGACGCTATGTTGCGCTACGGCAGCGACAAACCCGATCTGCGTAACCCACTGCAGATGTGCGAGGTCAGCGACTTATTTGCCGACGGCCCGTTTGCGGTTTTTGCGCGGGCCATCGTCGAAGGCAGCGTCGTGCGGGCAATTCGGGCGCCCCAGGCTGCCGCCCAGCCGCGACGCTTCTTCGACGACATGGTCAAAGCGGCGCAAGAGGCGGGACTCGGCGGCCTGGGCTACGTCAGCTTCGTGGGCCTCGACGAGCTCAAGGGAACGCTGAGCAAATTCGTTGCCGACGACCTGCGCCAAGCGCTCATCGCGCGCTGTGAAGTCGAGGTGGGCGACAGCCTTTTCTTTTTGTGCGCGCCGGCCGCAGCGGTGTTCCGCGCCGGCGACCTGCTGCGACGCACGCTCGGCGAGCGCCTGGGCTGCGTCGAAAAAGATACCTATCGATTCGTCTGGATCGTCGATTTTCCCTTCTACGAGCGCGACCCGCAGACCGGCAAGCTGCAGTTTGCGCACAACCCTTTTTCGATGCCGCAAGGTGGGATGGAGGCGCTGGCGTCTGCCGACCCCTTGAGTATTCGTGCCTACCAATACGACATCGTCTGCAACGGCACAGAGCTCTCCAGCGGCGCCATCCGTAACCATCGCCCCGACATCATGCTGCGCGCTTTTGCGCTGGCGGGCTACTCGGAAGTCGAGGTGCGGGCGCAATTTGGCGGCATGATGGACGCCTTTGCCTACGGCGCCCCGCCTCATGGTGGCCTGGCGCCGGGGGTCGACCGCATGGTCATGCAGCTGGCGCAGGAGCCCAACATCCGCGAGGTCATCGCCTTCCCGATGAACCAACAGGCACAGGATCTGATGATGCAGGCGCCGGCCGCAGCCACCGCCACGCAGCTGCGCGAGCTACACCTGGCGCTGCAGCTGCCGGGGCCGAAACCGTCGTAGAGGACGCGGCGCAGATCGCCGCATTGGGCGAGCGCTTCGCGGCGCTGCACCGACGGCTGGCCCAAGCAGCGATTGCTTGCGGCCGGCAGCCCGAGGCGGTGCGTTTGGTGGCGGTGAGCAAGGGGCATCCACCGGCGGCGGTGGCGGCAGCCTACGACGCAGGGGCGCGAGATTTTGGCGAGGCGAGGCCCGACGAGCTGCGACGCAAGGCTGATTTTTTACGTCGCAGCGGGCGATTGGGATGCCGCTGGCACTTCGTTGGCCGCCTGCAGCGCAACAAGTTGCGGCAGCTGGTTGGCTCAGTCGAACTCTTTCAAAGCGTCGACCGACCCGAGGTGGTCGACAGGCTTGCCGCCTTGGCGGCCGAAAAATCCCTCCGCCAACCATTGCTGCTGCAGGTCAACCTGGGACGGGAGCCGCAGAAGGGCGGCATCTTGCCGGCCGAGCTCGAGGCGCGCGCGGCGCAGGTTGCGGCACACGCCAGCCTGCGCCTAACCGGCCTGATGGCCCTGCCGCCGCGCGACGCAACTCGCCCGGAGGATTATTTTGCCGAGCTGCGACGGATGACACAAAGCTTGCAACGGGCTGGGCATTCGGCCGCGGTGCTTTCGATGGGCATGAGCGACGACTTCGAGGCCGCCATCGCCCAGGGTGCGACGATGGTCCGTCTGGGCACGGCCCTGTTCGGGCCGCGCCCCGAAAAAACTTAAAGCTCGTCGCGCGAAACGCCGACGACGGAGCCGGCGGCGGCGGCAAAAAGGCCCATCAACAGGGCCGAGAAGATGCTGAAGAAAGCTTTCGACATGGCAACCGCAGAGGCCTGCGCCATCTCGGTCAGCTTCGCGGCGCTCTGCTTTTTGGCGGCGGCCAGCTGCTCGCGAGCCTTGTCGCTGGCCTCCTGCACCTGCGCGTAGGCGGCGTTGAACTGCTCCTCGATGCCAGCGGCGACTTTCTGCGCGTCTTCTTTGCGCAGCGAGGTTTTCTCGCCAATAACCTTCGTGAGCATCTCAACGTCCAACTTCCCATCGCGCATGGCGCGATGGGTGAGCTCAGCGCTTGCCTCTTTGATCTGCTCAGGGCGCACCGGCGGCTTTTTGAGCTGCTCGAGCTTCTGGTTGATCGGAGCGATGAGGCCGTCGACGTCGACGTCGAAGCGGCGCGTCAGCGCTTTGGCCGCCTCGGCGCTCGGCAGCACCTCGCGCACCTGCTCACCGAATCCGCCCAGGCCGCTGCCCAGCTCACCCAAACCG
>JBBSTS010000147.1:0-4560 GCA_038235675.1 Myxococcota bacterium
CGCCGTCAGTTTGGCGGCAGCAGGCAGGGTACACCGCACCGCAAAACTTTACTCGCAGAGGGGCCTGCGGTAGGGCCCATGGCCAACCTAAATTAGTTGTCTAAGCCAGGAGAGCACGCGTTGACCGCTACTCCCACATCGCCTTTTCCCGACGCCCGCTACCGCCATGATGCGGCCACCGGGGTCTGGTTGCCCGTCGACAGGCAGGCGCAGCTCGACTACAGCGACGGCCCCTGCGAGCAACATTTGTTGGAGGCGCTGCGCCAGATCCCCGACGTAGGCAGCGGCTCGGATGCGCTGCCGCCGCTGATGGTCGACTGGCCCAGCCGCTATCACCTCAGCCACCTCCGAGCCAATCTGCTGCGGCCGCTTGCAGACCACCTTCGCGGCGACGTGCTCGAGGTGGGCGCCGGTTGCGGCGCCCTTACCCGCTACCTCGGCGAAACCGCGCGCGCCGTCGTCGCCGTGGAGGGGACGCTGCCGCGGGCGCAGGTGGCGCGCGAGCGCTGTCGCGACCTGTCGACGGTGCAGGTCGTGGCCGACGACATCATGGCGGTGAGCACCGCGCGCCGCTTCGACGCGGTCACCCTGGTGGGGGTGCTCGAGTATAGTCGCCGCTACATCGACGCAGCCGACCCCATCGCCGCCCTGTTGCAGCACTGCGCCGGATTGCTGCGCCCTGGGGGTGCGTTGATCGTCGCCATCGAGAATCAGTTGGGACTCAAGTACTTCGCAGGCGCCCCCGAAGATCACCTGGGCCAAAATTTCGTGGGGATCCACGACGGCTATGGCAAGAAAACGCCGGTGACCTTCGGCCACCGCGAGCTGCGCGCCCGCCTGGCAGCAGCGGGCCTGCCGCAGAGCGAATTTTGGTTGCCCTTTCCCGACTACAAGCTGCCGCACCTCGTTGTCTCGGCAGCGGTCACAGAGCAGGACGCAGGCGCCCTGCAAAATATTTTGACCCACGTCGCGGCGCCGCAGCAGGGGATCCCCTACCAGCGCACGTTTGCAGAGGAGGCGGCCTGGCCGGCGCTGATACGCAATGGGCTTCTGACCGATCTGGCCAACTCTTTTTTGGTGGTCGCCCGGCGCGAAGTCGCGGCCGCTGCGCCGGCCCCCCTGGCTTTCGTCTACGCCAGCGACCGGGCGCGCTGTTTTGCCAAGGCGCTGGTGTTGCGTCGGCGCGAGGACGGCGCCTACGTCGCCACGCGGACGCGGCTTTATCCCCGCAGCAAAGCCGGCAAGCAGCCGCGGCGTAATCGCCTCCAAGACGAGCCTTGGCTGCCCGGCACGCTCTACGCGCGAGGGCTCACCGCAATCGTCAACCGTCCCGGTTGGGGCCCTGCAGACGTGGCGGCATGGGCAGCGCCGTGGGTCGCCTACCTGCAGCGCCAGGCCGTGGCCTGCAGCGTGGCGCGGCCCGACCTGCTGCTGCCGCCACATCTGGTCGACTGCATACCGCTAAATTTTCTGGTAGGCGACGACGGCGCGCTGCGTGCCTTCGACCTGGAGTGGGTCGCGCCGCAGCCTATCTCTGCGGCCTGGGTGCTTTGGCGCGGCCTCTACTGGACTTTGAGGCGGCTCGAGAGCTGTGCCGAGCCGCAGACACCTCTGGCGACGGTGGAGCAGGCAGCCCTGGCGTCACTGGCGCACCTCGGATGGCTCACCACGCCTGCCCAACGCGCCGCCGTCCGGCAGCAGGAGGAGGCCTTCTTCGGGCTCCCCCTCGCCAGCGGCGCTGAGCCGCCGCTGCCGGTGCGCGCAACTTGCCTGTGGCGACAACAGCAGGCCCTGCAGGCCCAGCTGGCCGCCGCGCAGCAGCAGGCCGACGCGGCCACGGCCGCCCAACACGCCGCCCAGCAGCAGGCCGTCGACTCCCGCCGCGCCCTGGCCAGCGCAGCCACGGCCGCCTGGCAGCGCCGCGCGCGGCGACCGCGCCAGCGGCTGCGTCGTTTGCTTGGGGCGGCAAAACCCAGCTTGTCGCGCGGCTGCGCTCTGTTGCAGCACGGTGTCGACGCCGACTATTATTTGACCCGCTACCCCGACGTGGCGGCCGCAAACCTTGCGCCCATCGAGCACTACGTCCGCTACGGTGCCGACGAGGGACGTTGGCCAAATGCCTGGTTCGACACCGCCCACTATTTGCAGGCAAACCCCGACGTCGCCGCCAGTGGGATCAACCCCTTGCTGCACTTCCTCGCACACGGCCACGCCGAAGGCCGTGCCACGGCGTAAGAAGTAGGAGCCCGGGACATTCTTTCGACGATGCGGATGTCCCGGTCAGGCCCAGCGGTGGCTATAGCACCGGCCGCAATGATCGGTTATTTATCTTCAATTTTATCGGGAAAAGGCGGGGTCGTTTGACTCGCCGGCGGCAGCGTGGGGCCGGCCGATGCGCGCAGGTCGGCGGGCAGATCTGGCCGGCTCGATCGCTGCCTCGTGCGCGCTTTCCAGGCTTTTTCGGCCGAGTCTACGGCTGCGAAGGCAGGATGCTTGGGGTCGTTGTGGATGAGCGAGCGGGACAGATTGAATGCATCAGGGGAGTTTTCCCTCAGCAGGCTGTCGACGGCGGCCTGCTGACTGAAGGAGCTCTGAGAAGGTGCAGGGCTGGCAGAGCTTTTGGCGAGCGAAGGCTTGCTCGCTGCAAACAGGGCAGTGGCCTGGCGAGCGATGGAGGAGGCGCGATGCTTGACCATTGATTTAACGCTTCTTTTCTTGGGCATAGAAATAACTTGTGTAAACATAGAGCCATCACTACGCTAACACAGTGTATCTGACAACTGAGAAAAAGTGCCATGACCATACGCAAGCCGACTGAGATAGCGACCGCTCCGCACATTGCCCTACATGTGGCGCGCACCGCCCGTCGAGACCACATCGTCGCGCCCTTCGAAAAAGAGCAAATCGACGGCACCACGACCAACGGCCATCGAGCCCCGACTCTGCCTGGCCCACTGTCCGCGCCGCAGCCCCCCTCGACCCTCCATCCCCATGAAATCAAGTGGTCCGACACCCAGCTCATCCGCTCCATAGTCCCCGGTCGCAGTTCGGTCATTTAATTCTTAGAAGAGGGGCAAAGATCGTGGCCAAAGCTACTGCATTCTTCTTGTTGAGTCTCACAGCCTGCGGCACGGTACATCCGCAGATCGACGTGCGCCCGACGGTGCTGCTGGCCGGCCAAAGCGCGAGAGGGATCCGCGACGTGGCCCTGCGCATGACCGACGATGCCGCCCTGCCGGTCTTCAACCGCCAGGCCGATGCGGCGCAGTATGAGACCTTGGCGCAGGTGCGCGTGGCGCTGCCCTCGCCGAGCAGCCTGAAGGTACGCAACCTTTTTTGGTACAACGATTTCGAATCGCACGACAGGTTCGTCTACTGCGTCTGGCAAACGCCGCTGCGGGTGGTGACGCTGTCGCTTTGGAATCTGGTGCCGCTGGCTTGGGGGTGCTTCGCCGCCAACCCCTCCGACCCCCTAGAGAGGCTGGATTTCCTCAGCAAATACGCCCGACGCGTTGCGGCAGCGATGGGCGGCGACGCGGTGCTGTTGCGCAACACCCAGGACTCCACCGAAACCCACATCCAGGCCAACACGACGCGTCCGCGCGGCTTGCCGATGACGATGACCTCCGCCGAGACGACGGTCGAGGTGCAAATGAACACCGGCGCCACCTTCGAGGTGCTCAGGCGCCGCGCCGCGGCGCCGCCCACTGCCCAGCCTGAGGTGCCGGCCACACCGTTTCCGGCGCAGTAGCCCCTAACTTAGTAGCGCAGTCATTGCGTCATGCAGTGTTAACGTTCTAAGGCCATCCGCGTTGACGAGGCTCTCCCCTCCACCGTGAACGCTTAGCTGCTCGTCGGGCTGGACGTCCTCACAGCCGTTGTAAAAGCCACGGGCCAAGCGTGGGTTGGTAGCCCTCTTAATCTCGATGGCCCAGCGTTTGCCACCAGGGATCTCTCAGACAAGATCAATTTCGGCTCCCGCTAATGTGCGGTAAAACCAGGCCTGCGTCCTTGGCGGCGCGACAGCCAAGAGATTTTCTATCACCAGCCCCTCCCGGCTGTGGCCGGCGACCGGGTGGCGAAGCACATCTTTAAGCGTCGTCAAATTGAGTAGGGCATGGACCAAGCCACTGTCACGACAATAAACTTTGGGCGTTTTGACCAGACGTTTTTTGCTGTTTTTGTGCCAAGGCCTCAATCGCCGTACCAGCAGAAGGTCGCTCAGCAGATCGATGTACCGCCCTACCGTCTGACCACTTAAGGCCAGTGAACCGGCAAGCTTCTCCGTTCGCACCATCTCGCCCTGTTCGTAAGCAAGCATGGTCCATAGGCGACGCAGTGTCTCCGCGGGGATCCGCGGCCCTAGCGCGGGTATGTCGCGCTGTAGGTAGGTATCATTGAGCCTCCCGGCCCTAAAGGACTGGGATCCCTGGAAGCAACATGACAATTCATGCCGCGTCGGGGATACGCACGTCTTTGGCCGGACTTTTTCGCCATCGCCTCGGTAGCGCTTTCACTGCGATGGCTCCCACCGCGGAATCTCGATTGTTTTTTGCGGCA
>JBBSTS010000148.1:0-4547 GCA_038235675.1 Myxococcota bacterium
CGTCGTCGCGGGCGCGGCGGCGGCGGCCACCGCCGTCGGCTCGACGTCGGCGGCGCCGCGCGCGCTTGCCGCCGCGACCGGCGGTGCGGTGCGCTGCTTTGCGGCGGCGGCGAAGAGGGCGCGCAGCGGCGGCTCCGCGTCGCTGGCCTGCGACCCCACCGGCAGTCGCCGCCGCAGGGTCACCTGGCCCGGGCTACAGATCACCCGACAGGCAAGGTAGCGGGCGGTGACCTCCAAATCGAGGTGGCTGCCGACGCTGTCGCTGACGTTCACCGTCGCCGGCAACAGGACGCGGTCGCGATAGCCATAGGTGGTGACGCCGTCGCCCTCGACGAAGGCGCGCGGTTTGGGCCACTGAATGGGGCCGGCAACGGCGTCGCCGCTGCGCCAGAGCAGCTCGGTGGCCAGGCCGGCATCGCCGGGGTCGGCCCAATAGATGTGCCAGTCTGGCGCCAGGTCGAACAGGACGCCGGCGGTGAAGCTGCTGCCGGCGCGTACCTGCTCGACGTCGCTGAGCAGGCGGACGCTCACTGCCGCGTGGCCGTCGTAAAAGGGACTCTGACCGAAGGCGGCGCTGGGCACCTCCGGCACGTAGGCGGCGTGCGTCGGCGCGGCCCACAACAACAACAGCCAGAGGATCCACGCCGCACGTGGCGCCCCCGCCACGTCAGCCTTCCCCTGCGGCGGCCGCGACGATGTGGGCGAAGGCTGCGGGGTCGAGGCTGGCACTGCCGACCAGCGCCCCCTGCACGTCTGCCTCGGCGAAAAAAGCAGCGGCATTGTCGGCGGTGACGCTGCCGCCGTAGAGCAGCGGCAGCTGTTCGGCGAGGCTGCTGGGCAGCTGCAGGGCGGCGCAGCGCTGGCGCAACAGGCTGCGGATGTGCTCGTGCATTTTCTGGGCCTGCGCCGGGGTGGCGCTCTGGCCGCTGCCAATCGCCCAGATGGGTTCGTAGGCCACCACCAGTTGCTCCATGCCCGACGCCGGTAGGGCGTGCAGGGCGGCGACCACCTGGGCGGTGACGGTCGCCTGGGCGATGCCGGCACGGCGCTCTTCACTGCTTTCGCCGACGCAGAGCACCGGCCGCAGGCCGGCGCGAAAGGCTGCGACCATGCGCTCGCCGGACGAGGCGAGGCTTTCGCCGAAGTGGCGCCGGCGCTCTGAGTGGCCGATGAGGACGGCGCGCGCGCCGGCGTCGCGCAACATCGGGCCACTGAGGGCACCGGTGAAGGCGCCGCTGTCCAGCGGATAGAGGTCCTGCGCCCCCAACCCAACGGTGCTGTTCGCCTCGGCCTGAAACGCTTCGAGAGGGGCGAGCAGGGTTGCCGGCACGAAGGCCAGCACCTCGACGTCGGCGGTGGGCAGGGCACGGCAGGCGCGCCACCAGGCGGTGGCCTCGGCGCGGCCTTTGTGCATCTTCCAGTTGGCGGCCACCAAACGCCTGCGGCGCAGCGGCGCAGGTTGATTAAAAGTCGAAATCGTCATCCTCCTGCCGAGGTTGGCGGTCGCTGGCGCGGCGTGCGTCGCGCGCCTGCAGGCGCGCGAAGGTGTGCAGCGCCTCGAGTCCCGGCAGGGTGCCACGCTGCAACAGCTCGAGGCTGGCGCCACCGCCCGTGGAGACGTGACCTATCTGCTCCCCGCCGCCGTTTTGCTCCAGCGCCGCGACCAAGTCGCCGCCGCCCAGTACCGCGTAGGCGGGGCTGGCTTTGACCGCTGCGATGAGTGCCGCGGTGCCGGCGGCGCCGCCGGGCAGCTCGAAGGCGCCCAGGGGGCCGTTCCAAAAGATCGTTTTGGCGGCCGCCACCTCGGCGGCAAACAGGCTGCGGGTGCGCGGGCCGATGTCCAGGCCCAGCAGGTCGGCCGGCAAGGCAGCCTGGGCCACATGGTGCAGTGGCGTGTCGGCGGCAAAGCGCTCGCCGGCGACGTGGTCGACCGGCAACAACACCCGGACGCCGCAGGCCTTGGCGCGCTGCAGCACCTCCACTGCAACGTTTTCGGCCCCCGACTCGACGCGGCTGCGTCCAACGGCAATTTTTTGCGCCGCCAAGAAGGTGTAGGCCATCGCACCGCCGATGCACAGGGCGTCGATGCGGCCCATCAGTGCCTCCAAGACGCCGATCTTATCGCTGACTTTGGCGCCGCCCACCAGCGCCACGAAGGGCGCCGACGGCGCCTCGCGCAGGCCCGTCAGGGCCCCCACTTCGCGCTGCAGCAGGAGCCCCGCGGCAGCCTGCTGCATGGCGGGGACGACGCCGACGATGGAGGCGTGGGCACGGTGGCAGGCACCGAAGGCGTCGTTGACGTAGGTGTCGAAGCCCTGGCCCAGCTGGCGCGCAAACTGGGGGTCGCTGGCCTCTTCGCCGGGGTGACGGCGCAAGTTCTCGAGCAGCAGCGCCTGGCCATTGCGCAGGTTGCGCAGGCTGGCGCGGACGCCGTCGCCGATGCAGTCGTCGGCCATCGCCAGCTCACAGCGCAGAAGCTCGCTCAGGCGCAGGCCGATGGGCTCGAGCGACGACTCCGCTGCTGCTGCGCCGGCCTTGGGGCGGCCCAGGTGTGCGGCGATGGCGACCCGGGCGCCGGCGGTCATAAGCCGCTGCAGGGTGGGCAGGCTGGCGACCAGGCGTGCGTCCGAGGTGATTTTGCCGGCCTGCATCGGCGCGTTGAGGTCGAGGCGACACAGGACCAAGCGCCCCTGCAGCTCCAGGGCGTCGAGGCCGACCAGCTCCGTTTTCAAGGCGCGCCGTCGCCCGTAGCGGTGGGCGCCGTGGGCGCCACCTTCTTGTCGGCCTCGCCGGGGGCCTTGGCGGCTTCGACCTCGGGGAGGGCCGCGTCGTCGCCGGCGCCTTCACCTTCCGCGTCGGCGGCGTCGGCGTCGGCGCTGCCCTCATCCGCCTCTTCTAAGTCGTCGGAGTTGCTCTCGGCCTCGATGGCCGCCGGCTGTTGGCCGGCCAGCACCGAGGCCTGACGCGAGGCGATCATCGACAGGCCCAGCGAGGTGCAGAAGAAGACCGTTGCCGCGCCGCTGGTCAGGCGGCTCAAGAAGCTGCCCGCGCCGCGGCCACCGAAGATCTGGCCGCTGGCGGCGCCCATGGCGGCACCGATGCCGCCGCCGCGGCCCGACTGCACCAAGACGACCAGGATCAGGAAGATGCAGGCCAGCAGGTGGATGCATCTGAGCAGGGTTTCCATGCAGGGGAGCCGGTCTCTTTAGGGTCGAGAAGAAAGCACACGCGCCGCCGACGACGACGCGCCAGGGCCCCGCGCGCACGAAGAGCCCGATTGGTGCGGCAGGGGAGACTCGAACTCCCACGATATTTCTACCGCCAGCCCCTCAAGCTGGTGCGTCTACCAATTCCGCCACTGCCGCCACGGAGTTGCGGGCAGGCTTACCAAGGGGCCGCTTGGCCTGTCAACGCTCAGGGAGGGGCGTCGCGCACCGCTGGGCCGCATCGGGCGAGTGAGACTGCCCCTACCCCGGCCATCGGGTGCAGGTTAGTGTCTACCCACGTCGGCTGTCGGGCCTACCAGCCGCCCCTGAGGCCAGCCTGCGAGCTGGTCGGCATCGGTGTGCTGTCTGCGGCGGCCCCATGGTCTCAGGGCC
Source organism: Myxococcota bacterium (assembly GCA_038235675.1). GTDB lineage: Bacteria > Myxococcota > XYA12-FULL-58-9 > XYA12-FULL-58-9 > JBBSTS01 > JBBSTS01. Next base: position 3,600 of record JBBSTS010000148.1, read on the forward strand.
ATCATCTTACCGTTCGTGGCGTTGGTGGCCCTGCCGTTGACCGCTCGGCAGGTGGAGCTTTACGTCACAGGGGCCAAAAAACAATTCGTCTAGACGTTCGGCGCTGGCTGCCGACCCTCAGTTACCGACAAATTTTTTTTGGCCCCTGTGACACGGACTCTTCGAGCAGCTTTTGGCGCCAAAAAGGCGCCTTTAGATGACCTGTAGCAGCGCTCCCGAGGCGAGGCCTACCAAAAGTTCGGTTTTTACCCAATGAAGCGACCTGACTTCGGCGTCGAACTTCAACGGCTTGTGCACCTGGGCGAAGGTCGGAGGCTGCAAAAAAGCCACCTCTCTTGCCGACGCCACGGCGAGATAACCCCCAAGGGGTGACTGCGCCAAAATACTTATGCCTTCGCTTCCGTCGGCAAAACGGCCAGCAGCTGGTCGGTCGAGGGGAGCCACATCAGTCCGAATACTGGCCCATTGACCTCGAAGCTGGCCATCTCGTTTAAAGCCCTGTTGGTGAGCACCTTGACGCGACCCGCAAGGGTGGCGCAGGCAACCTGCTGACCCTTAGGGGACCAGATGAAGTCGCTCAGCGGCTCTTCAAATATTGTGTTGGAGATGGGGAAATGAAATTTCAACGAGGCGGTGTTCACGAGGCGAAGCTTATCGTCTCGGTCGATAACCCCCAAACAGTGCCGATTAGGGGCCATCCTCAGCTTTTTAGCCCCTGACAGAGTGAGGTTCCAGCCTAGCTCGTGGCCTGAGCGTGGATCGATGCCGATGCGAGCCTTTGGCATGGCACGCGGCACCGCACGGCGCCGCGGCATGAGGGTTGGCACGCCGTCTTTTAGGAGCATAAGCAGCAGCCCGTGTTGGGCGAACATCAACGCCACGTAGGTGCCGCTGGGGTGGACGGCCATAGCCACGCAGGAGCTTGGCGCTGGCATCTCGAAGCTCAGC
>JBBSTS010000149.1:0-4521 GCA_038235675.1 Myxococcota bacterium
CGGGCGCGCTCTCGGTGTATCTTTTGTCGCCCCGGGGTCGCCCCCCCCCCCCGCCGCCGCCCCCCCCCGCCCCCGTTTGTTTCGGGGCGGGGGGGGGGGGGGGGGGCGGCGGCCCCCCCCCCCCCCGCCCCGTCGTTGCCCGCCTACTCGACCGTGACGCTCTTGGCCAGGTTGCGCGGCTGGTCGACGTCGGTGCCGCGCAGATCGGCAATGTGGTAGCTGAGCAGCTGCAGCGGGATGGTCGCCACCAGCGGCATCAGCAGGGGCTCGTAGCGCGGCACGTAGATGACGTCGTCGGCCATCTCGGCGATGCGCTCGTCGCCCTCGGTGGCGATGGCGATGACGTGCGCCTCGCGCGCGCGCACCTCCTGCATGTTCGAGAGCACCTTCTCGTACAGCGGCCCCTGACAGGCCAGCGCCACCACCGGCACCCCCGCTTCGATCAGGGCGATGGGCCCATGCTTGAGCTCACCGGCGGCGTAGCCCTCGGCGTGGATGTAGGAGATCTCCTTGAGTTTGAGGGCGCCCTCGAGCGCCACTGGGTAGCCGTAGCCGCGGCCGATGAACAGGGCGGAGCGCTGGTCCTTAATTTTTTGGGCGATCTCGACGATCTTGCCCTCCTGCCCCAGCACCGTCTCGATGTGCAGCGGCAGCTGGCGCAGCTCGTGGAGCAGCTCGGTGGCGCGCGCCGCCGGCAGCAGCTTGCGGTGGCGGGCGACGCCGATGGCCATAAGCAGCAGCCCCACCACCTGGGTGATGAAGGCCTTTGTGGAAGCGACGCCGATTTCAGGCCCGGCGTTGGTGTACATCGTCCAGTCCGCCTCGCGGGCGATCGACGAGTCGACGACGTTGACCAAGGCGGCGACCTTGCTGCCCATCGCGCGGGCCTCTTTGATCGCCGCATAGGTGTCGGCCGTCTCCCCCGACTGGCTCACCGCCAAGGTGACGGTGTTGCTGCTGAGCATCGGGTGGCGGTAGCGCAGCTCGGAGGCGACATCGATGTCGCAGGTCATCCGCGCCAACTCCTCGAGGGCCAAACGGCCCACCAAACAGGCATGGTAGCTGGTGCCGCAGGCGGTAAGGCTCAGGCGGTCGGCGGCGGCAAGCGCCTCGACCATGCCCGGCTCGAGCAGCACGTCGGCGCCGTTGGGCGCCAGCCGTCCACGCAATGCGTCGGTGACGCTGCGCGGCTGCTCGAAGATCTCCTTGTGCATGAAGTGCTTGTGGCCGCCCTTCTCGGCCATCACCGGCGACCAGTCGATGGTCCGCGGCGGCCGGTCGATGGGCTTGCCGTCGAGGGTCTCGATCAGCACGCTGCCCGGCTTGATCACCGCGATCTCCTCCTCGTTTAGGACGATCACCTGGCGGGTGTGCGGCAGCAAGGCGGGAATGTCCGAGGCGATCATGCCGGCATCGGGGCTGGCGCCGATGATCAACGGCGAGGCGTTTTTGGCCACCACGATGGTGTCCGGCTCGCCCTTGCAGATCACCGCGATGGCGTAGGCGCCGCGGACGTGCTTGAGCGCCCCACGCACCCGCTCGACCAGGCTTGCGCCAGGGGTCAGGGCGATGAGGTGGGCGATGATCTCGGTGTCGGTCTGCGAGGCGAAGGTGCGCCCCTTCTCCTTGAGCATCTTGGTGAGCTCGACGAAGTTTTCGATGATGCCGTTGTGCACCACGACGATGTCGTCGACCACGTGCGGGTGGGCGTTCTCATCGGAGGGCCGCCCGTGCGTCGCCCAGCGGGTGTGGCCGATGGCGATGTCCCCAGCCAGCGGCTCCTGGCGCAACAGGTCGGTCAGCCCCATCAGCTTGCCTTTGCGCCGACGCAGGAGGATCTGACCGTCGTGGACGGTGGCGATGCCGGCCGAATCGTAGCCGCGATACTCAAGCTTGCGCAGGCCATCCAAGACGTACTCGGCCGCGCGCGGCGAGCCCACATACCCTACGATTCCACACATTAGGTCTGGTCCTTTTCTTTTTTGGCTGCCGCTGCGGCCATGCGGGCCCGCAGCTTCTCAGCGTAATGTTCTTTGTTGATCTGCGCGGCGCGGCCGATGCCCAACGCATCGTTGGGCACCGACTGGGTCAGCACCGAGCCGGCTGCCACGAAGGCGCCGTCGCCTATCCGCAGCGGCGCCACCAAGGTGGCATGCGAGCCGATGAAGGCTTTTTCGCCGATGACCGTGCGGTGCTTGGCGAAGCCGTCGTAGTTGCAGGTGATGGTGCCGGCGCCGACGTTGGTGCCGGCGCCGACGTCGGCGTCGCCCAGGTAGGTCAGGTGGTTGGCCTTGGCACCGCGGCCGAGGCGGCTGTTTTTGACTTCGACGAAGTTGCCGACGTGGACCGACTCGCCGAGCTGAGCCCCTGGCCGCAGGCGTGCGTAGGGGCCGACCACCGCGGCGGTCCCGACCTTGGCGCCCTGCAGGTGGGAAAACGCCTGGATCTGCACCTCGGCGCCCACCTCGGTGTCGAGCAGCACCGTCGGCCCGGCGACGCGGCAGCCTTCGCCCAGGGTGGTGCGGCCGCGCAGCTGCACGCCCATGCCCACCTCGACGTCGCGTCCCAGCTGCACGTCGACGCCGACGAAGGTGCCCGCCGGGTCGCGGAAGGTGACCCCGGCGGCGCTGTGGGCGGCGATCAGGCGGCGCACCAGGATCTGCTCGGCAGCGACGAGCTCGGCGCGGCTGTTGACCCCGCGTACCTCGTCGGCATCCTGCAACAGGACGCTCTGGGCGCCGCCGTGGGCAGCGGCGTAGGCAACGACGTCGGTGAGGTAGTACTCCTGCTGGGCGTTGGCGGGCTTGAGCTGCGCCAGCGCCGGCCGCAGCACCTCGGTGTGCGCCAGATAGATGCCGGCGTTGACCTCCTGCAGGGCACGCTGGGCCGGGGTGCAGTCGCGCTCCTCGACGATCGCGACAGGGTCGCCCTGGCTGTCGCGGACCACCCGACCGTAGCCCAGCGGCTGCGCCAGGCTGGCGGTGAGGAAACTCAGCGGCGCCGTCAGCTGCGGATCGGCCAACGAGGCCAAGGTCGGCTGCGTGAGCAGGGGGACGTCGCCATAGAGGATGTAGAGGCGGCCGGCAAAGTCCGGCAGGGCGCCGAGCCCAGCACGGGCGGCGTCGCCGGTGCCCTGTGGCGCCTGCTGCACCGCAAAGCGCAGCCCAACGTCGGCGTCGAACTCTTGGGCGAGCTGAGCCTTGATGGCTTTCTCGGTGGTGGGGCTGACCACCACGACGATGGGGCTGCAGCCCTGCGCCCGCGCCAGGCGCACCACGTGGCACAACAGCGGCAGGTCCGCACAAGGGTGCAGCACCTTGGGAAGGCGCGATTGCATCCGTTTACCTTGCCCGGCCGCGAGGATGAGGGCGGCGACAGGAGGCGAAAAAGCGTGAGGGGCTGACATCGGGGGAAGGGTAGCAAAACTTGGCCACCTTGTCAGATTGCCGCCGGCCTGGCAGGCGCCACCTGCATGCGCGCCCTGCCCCGCCTGTTTTTCGCCCCCGACCGGCTGCAAGAGGGGCCCCTGCGCCTCGATGAAGCTGAGCGCCACCGCCTGCTGCGGGTTTTGCGCCTCACCGACGGTGCCCCCCTGCAGCTGTTCGACGGCGCCGGACGCGTCGCCGCCGCACGGCTGACGGCCGGCGGCCACGCCGTCGAGGCGGCGGCGCCAGTGGCCGCCGCCGAAGAACTGGCGCCGTTGACGGTGGCCGTCGGCATGCCCAGCCCGGAGCGCAGCGACTGGTTGGTGGAGAAATTGGTGGAGTTGGGGGCGACGCGCATTTTGCCGCTCGTCTGCGCACGCTCGCAGGGCGGCGGCCCGCAGCAGGCGCTGGTGCGCCGCGCCGGCCGCTGGGAGCGCCTGACGCAAGCTGCCGGCAGGCAGGCCCAGCGGCTCGTTCTGCCTCGGCTGTTGCCGCAACAGCGGCTCGACGCGCTGCCGGAGCTGCCGGACGGCACCCGCGGCTTCGTGGCCGACGCGACGCGAGGCAACCCTTCGCCGCTGCCGCCGCCGCCCGGCGTCTCTCTGCAGCTCGTGGTGGGGCCGCCAGGCGGGCTGACCGACACAGAAATGGGCAACCTGCGGGCGCGTGGCTACACTTCGTTGTACTTGGGGCCGCACGTGCTGCGCAGCGAAACGGCGGCGGTGTGTGCGACCTGCCTGCTGCTGCACGGAAGGGGATAGCGCTCGATATGTCGTCCTCGCCGCTCACCTGCACCGGCTGTGGCCTGCAGAACAGCCCCATGCGCCGCCACTGTTCGCGCTGCAGCCTGTCCTTGAGCGGCGGCACCACCGAGCCCGATCTGCGGCCGGCTGGCGCCGCAGCGGCGCCGAGCGGCAGCGCCTGGGGTGCGGCGCCGCGCGCCCCCACCGCCAGGCTGACCCATGCAAGCGACCCGGGCACCTCGCTGCCGCCGCGTGCCTGGCAGCGGCCGGCGGTGCGTGCGGCACCCGCCGCCCTCGACGAGGCTGCCACCGTCCTTGGCCGGCCGACGGCGGCCTCGGCCGCCGCGCCGGTC
>JBBSTS010000150.1:0-4498 GCA_038235675.1 Myxococcota bacterium
ATGCCCCACTCGTCGAGGGTGACGCCGCCGAGAAAGTCGCCCTGCAGGCCGGGCTCGAGGGCCTGCATCTGAGCCGGGCTCAGGCGGGCGTGCGGCAGGCCATTTTTTAAATGGCTGTAGCGGTCGTAGACATCGAAGTAAACGTCGTGCAGCAGCAGCCCCAGAGGTCCGAAGGGGTTTTGGCGCAGCACGGGCATCAAAAAGGGGACGCGAAACAACAGGTGCGGCACGATGCGCTGAATGTAGCCCGAGTCGATGCAGGAGTGACGGGTGGTCTTGACGTCGTAGAGCAGGTAGCGTGGCCCGCCGTGGATCATGCCGCTGGAGGCGCCGGTGGCGCCGCGCGCCAGGTCGCCCTTGTCGCAGAGCACCACACGCAGGCCGCGCTTGGCCAAGTCGCGCGCCAGCCCCGTGCCGTTGCAGCCGCCGCCGATGATGGCGACGTCGAAAGGCGCGCTGCCTGCAGCAGGCGCGCCTGGATCCTTGCCAGAGTTCACGATGGGCCCAACGCTAGCAAAGCTGTCGCGCCAGCGCCAGAGATGACCCCTACAGCCGCTCGACCGCCAGCGCGCCCTTGACCCCCATGATGTGGCCGGAAACGCGGCGCAGCTGCTCGGCATCCTTGATCAGCACCTCGAAGGTGTTGATCGCCCGACCGGTGTCGGTGACCTTGCAGTTGGCCTGCGAGATGTTGACGCCGTTGTCGGTGAACACCTGCGACAGCGTCGCCAGCATTCCTGGCCGGTCGGCGGAGAGCACCCGCAGCGACACCTGGCGGGCGGAACTGCTGCTGGGGTCCCAGCTCACCGCGATCCGCCGGGCCGGATCGGCGTCAAGGGCGCGCGAGCAGCTGGGAGTATGGACGGTGATGCCGCGGCCGCGGGTGACGAAGCCGACGATTGAGTCGCCCGGCAGGGGGCTGCAGCAGCGGCCGAAGCGAATGAGGACATCCTCGAGCCCCTGGACCAATACGCCCACCGTGCTGCGTCGGACGACGCGATGAAAGAGGGCCTTGATGGCGGCGGGCGCCGCTGCCGCGGCGCTCTGCTTCGGCAGGCAGCGGCCGACCACGTGCGCGGCGGTGGTGCGGCCGTAGCCCACCGCGACGTAGAGCCCCTCCAAGGTCTTGCCGCGCGACTCTTCGGCCACCTTGGCCAGCGATCCGTCTTTGAGAACTTTTTGCAGGGTGGTGTTGTGGCGCTTGAACTCGCGGTCGAGCAGCTCGGCGCCCAAATCGCGCGAGCGGGCGCGCTCCTCGACGTGCACCAACGCGCGGATCTTCGACTTGGCACGGCCCGAGCGCACGAAGGAGAGCCAGTCCTTCGAGGGGCGCTGAGCGGGGTTGGTGATGATCTCCACCATGTCGCCGTTTTTCAGCTCGTAGCGCAGCGGCACCATGCGGCCGTTGATCTTGGCGCCGGCGCAGTGCATCCCCACCTCGGAGTGGATGCAGAAGGCAAAATCTACCGGCGTCGAGCCGCGCTTGAGGGAGATCACCTCGCCGCGTGGGGTAAAGACGAAGACCTCGTCGACGAACAAATCGTATTTGACGCTGTCTAAAAATTCGTTGGGGTCTTTGACGTCCTGCTGCCACTCCATCAACTGCCGCAGCCAGGCGAAGGTCTGCTTGTTTTTGCTTCCCAGCGGCTGGCGCTCTTTGAACTCCCAATGCGCCGCGATCCCTTCCTCCGCCACCCGATGCATCTGCTGGGTGCGGATCTGGATCTCGATGCGTTCGCCTTTCGGACCCATAACACTGGTGTGCAGCGACTGGTAATGGTTGGCCTTGGGCATGGCGATGTAGTCTTTAAAGCGCCCAGGAATGGGGTGCCATAGGGCATGCACCTGGCCGAGGACCTCGTAGCATTGGCTGAGGTTGGCGGTGATGACGCGAAAGGCGATGGCGTCGTAGATCTCCTCGAATTCGAGGTGGCGGCTGCTCATCTTGCGGTAGATGGCGTAGAGATGTTTGGGACGCCCCTCGACCTGTGCCTCGATCTGCTGTTTTTCCAGGTCCTCCTTTAACACCCGGATCACCTCGGCGACGTACTCGCCGCGGCGCTCGAAGAGCTCACCCAGGCGCTTTTTGAGGGCGGTGCACTCGTTCGGGAGCACGTAACCGAAGGCCAAGTCTTCGAGCTCGCTCTTTATCCAGTGCACCCCGAGGCGGTTGGCCAGAGGTGCGTAGATGTCGATGGTTTCTTGGGCGATGCGGCGCTGCTTGGCGGCGGGGAGAAACTGCAGCGTGCGCATGTTGTGTAGGCGGTCGGCGAGTTTGACCAGGATGACGCGGATGTCCTTGGCCATGGCCACCAGCATTTTGCGGAAATTCTCCGCCTGCTTGTGCTCCACCGTATCAAAGTGGATCTGCGACAGCTTGGTGACGCCGTCCACCAGCAGCGTCACCTCCTCGCCAAACAGCCCCTTGAGCTCGTCGAGGGTGGCGAGGGTATCCTCGACGGTATCGTGCAAAAGGCCGGTGACGATGCTGGCTTCGTCCAGGCGCAGCTGGGTGAGCAGGTAGGCCACCTCGAGGGGGTGGATGAGGTAAGGCTCGCCGCTCTTGCGCACCTGGTCGCCATGCACCTTGGCGGAGTAGAGGTAGGCGCGCTGGATGAGGGCGAGGTCGGGACTTTGCCGGTAGCTCTGCAGGGCCTCGACGATGTCTTCGATGCGGCGGGTGGAGGTGGGCATGGGAGCAGCGGCGCGGGCGCTTTAAATCCTTAAGATGACAAGGCGCGGCAAGCGAGGGCGCCGGTGGGGGTCACGACCCAGTGCATGGCGACGTCATGTGCCTGCCGGGGCAGGGCCTCGACGTAGCACACCTGCGAACAAAGGCCTACGCGCGCGGTGTCGGCCGGCAGGGTGGCGCAGAAGCGGTCGTAGAGGCCGGCGCCGTACCCCAGTCGCGTGCCAAAGGCGTCGAAGGCCAGCCCGGGAAGCAGCAGGGCAAAGAGCTCGGTCGGCCGCAGGGCTTTGGCCTCGGCGGGCGGCTCGGCGAAGCCGTGGCCGCGGCGCTGCAGCAAAGCGGGGTCTGCCTCGGCGAAATCCAGCGCGGCGGGGCCGCACTGGCGAACGAAGGCACAGCGCACCTGTCGCCGGCGCAGGGCACGATACAGGCCCAACGTCGGCAGCTCGTGGGCCGTCGCAGCGTAGAGGCCCACCGCCCGTCCTGCCGCCAGCGCCCTGCCGTACAGCTGCAGCATAAGGGCCGTGGCGTGGGCCGCGGCGCGCTCGCCCTCGGCCTGGTGCTCGGCCACCGACAATCCTCGACGCAGGGCCAAGTATTCTCGCCGCAGCTGCTGCTTTTGCACCGCCAAGTTCCCCCACCCTGGCCGTGTGTCCGTCACAACTGAACCTGGCGAACCAGGTGGGTGCGCATCCTGGAGTTTTAGGCTTCCTCGTACAGATGCGAGGCTTGCACACCGCTCCACGTGACGCGCTCCCAAAAGTGCAATATTGGTTCAGCATTGCGAGTGAACATGCACGAACCGGGCAGGGGAACAGGCTGCCTGGAGGCCGCCTGCGAAGGCTTGATAACTGCTTGAGCATACCCGCCGCCGCCAGCATGCGCCAGCAAAAAGTATCTTCCCGAGCCCACGGCCCGGCGCCGCCACAGGAAAAGGGCCCTACCTCGGCGTGGGCGGCTGTGGTAGAGGCCGGCAATGGTCCACCTTGCTGCTTTGCTGACCGCCGCCTGGCTCGCTGCCGTCGAGCTGCCTGTCGAGGCCCCCATTCTGCCGGGCGCCACGGCCCTGAGTGAGGTGGGACGCTACCAGTCGTCGCGCAGCTATGCGGAGACAGTGGAGTATTACCGCCGCCTCTTCGCCCGCACCGGCGGGGTGCGCTGGCGCAACATCGTCAATTTTCCCGACCTGCGCGCCAAACACGTCGCCAGCCTGCGCCGCAAGACCGCCTGGCAGGGGATCAACATCTACGAGAAGCAGGGCCAGGTGCGCATCTACGTGGTGCCACGGCCGGAGAGTGAGACGGCCGAGGCTGCCAAACGGCCGACAACGCCCTCCCCCTCTTGACTGGGCAGCGGGTTGTGCGGCAAAAGCCGCACATATTGGGGAATCGTCTAACGGCAGGACGGCTGGCTCTGACCCAGTTAATCTAGGTTCGAATCCTAGTTCCCCAACCAAGCCGTCGCCGAGCAGGCACGGCCGTCCCCAGCAAGCCCCAGAGCATGCGCAGGCTCCTCTTCTGTGGCCGCTCCTGTCCCAGGGCCGGACCCCGACGCCAACCACTGCAGGCATCCCGGACGGCCTTGGCGCAGGGCCCAGCGCAAAGCGCCCATGCGGCGCACATTTTTAGGCCATGGAGCCGGCTGGCGTATGCTCTGGCGGGTAGTATGCGCTTGAAAAACTGGGAGTTGTGCCTTGACCTCCGCCGAAGTCATTTCCTATGCTGCGCGCCGCCGCCGGCGTGGCTGGGTCACGGCGCCACTGATGATGCTCTGCCTGCAGGTGGCGACCCTGGGGCTGGAGCGTGATGC
>JBBSTS010000151.1:0-4445 GCA_038235675.1 Myxococcota bacterium
AGATGGATCAGCCGCAGGGGAAGACCCTGGCGCTTAAAAACGCGGCGTACGCCATGCAGCAGGTCCAGGTGCGGGCCGAGCACCGGCATGGCCACTCGATTCATGATGTAGCGCATCTTTAGCAGCGGCCAATCGAAGCTTTTGCCGTTGTAGGTCACCAAACCGGTGGAGGCTTCGAGACGCTCGGCCAAGCGACGCAAAAGCGGCCCCTCCGCCCCCATCTGCGGCAGAATGAGCTGCTCGGTGTGCCAGCCGGCGGCGGTAAACTGGCCCAGGCCGACGACGAAAGGCAGGGTGCCGGCGCCGCCGGCCAGGCCGGTGGTCTCGGTGTCCAAAAACAACAGGCGCGACAGGTCGACGCCGTGCCAGACGGGGTCGAGACAGAGGGTCGCCACCTGCGCCGGCAGCACCTGTAGACAGCCTCTGAGGGCCGCCTGGCCATGGCAGAAGTCGGCAGGATGCTGCTGGGTCACCGAACACAGCGCCCCCAGCGACGTGGCATCGACCTGCCAGGGCAGCGGCGTCGCATCGTTGACGGCGGCTGGCGGCGGCGGCGGCGCGACGCCCACCCCCGCCATGCGCAGGCGGCCAAACTTCCCCAGCGCCACCGCCTTGGCCCCGCTAGCAGGTTGCAACGACGCCGAGGCGCCGCAGCATGGCCAGGGCAGCCTGTTTTTTGCCATGCGTCGGCGGCGCTTCGTTGGCACCGGCAGCGGCCACCACCGGCCCGACGCAGTGCGGACAGCCGCTGTCGCAGGGGCAGGACTCCAACAGCGCCCGTGCCCGTGCCATCAGAACCTCGCGGTCTTCGTAGAGGCGCGCACACAGCCCGGTGCCGCCGGCCATGCGGTCGTAGAGAAAAAGGGTGGGATGAAAGTCGGGCCGCTCACCAGCGAGATCGGCCGCAGGCGGCCCCTGTGGCTCCTTTTGCGGTGCAGGGCTGCTGTCGGCCCCGTCCAAAACGGTGCGCCCCAGATCGCGCGGGTCGACCATCAGCCCCACGGCGGCGACGGTGTGCATTGCCTGGGCGATGCCGCGCAGGCCGTCGATCACCTCGGGGCGCGCGATGTTGAGGCTGCGCACGGTGGCGGCGCTGATCCGCAGCCAAAATGCGCTGGTGTGCATCTGCATCTCGGGCAAGAAAACCTCGCCGTAGCCGACGTTTTCGTGGGTGTGGTACTTCACCTTTTTAAAACCGATGACCTTCTCCACCAGCGACACCTCACCGAAGCCCACCTGGGCGCGGTCGGCGTCCTCCGGATCGAAGGCGGCGCCCTGGTCCTGGGCTACCACCGTGACTTTGAGATGGGTCATCGCGTCGGTGTAATAGTCGGGCTCCACCCGCCGGACGTAGGCCTTGCGGTTGTCGAAATCGAGGCGCTCGACCTGCCACTGCTCGCCGGCGTGCTGGTAGATGGCCTGCTCGTGCAACATGGTGTGGGTCGAGCGCCAGTCCATCTCTGCGAGGGTGGTGCCATTTTTCTGGTCGATGATGACAAAGTTGTCCCAGCTCAAAGAGCGTAGGCTGACGTTCTGCGCCGGATAGGCGTCGGTGGCCCAGTGAAAGGTGGTGCCGCCGGCGGCGTCGCCGACCGGATGGATCACCCGATGGTCGACCAAAAAGGCCAGGCCCTCCGCCAGCGTGTCGCGCGCCAAGTTGCCGAAGCATTCGCCCGCAACGAAGGGCAACTCGAAGGCGGCGCACTTGAGGTGCTGCACCAAAATTTCCACGTTGTTGGGGTCGATGCGCGCCTGCTCGATGTTGGCGCCCACCAAGGCATCGGGCTGCAGGGCCCAATACTGGTCCAGCGGCGCGCTGTTGGTGACCAGCAGCGCCAGGCTCTGGCCGCCGCGGCGGCCGCCGCGGCCGAAGCGCTGCCACAGCGCCGCCACCGAGCCCGGGTAGCCGGCGCAGATCACCGCGTCGAGCGCACCGATGTCGATCCCCAGCTCCAACGCGTTGGTCGCCACGACACAGAGGATCTTGCCCTCGCGCAATCCCGCCTCGATCTGCCGCCGCATCTGCGGCAGGTAGCCGCCGCGATAGCTCTGGATCGCCTGGGCATCGATCTGTGGCCAGGCGGCGACGCGGTCGCGCAGATATTTTAGGACGATCTCGACGTTGTTGCGGCTCTGCGCGAAGATGAGCGTCGGAACCTTGGCCTCGATCAGCGAGGTGGCCAGCTTGACCACCGCCTTGAGGGCGCTCTGGCGGATCCCCAGCTCGGCGTTGAGGACCGGGGGGTTGTAGATGCGTACGTGCCGCGGGCCCTGCGGCGCGCCGTTCTCAAGCACGGCGGCCACCTCTCGACCGGCCATGTTGCTGGCGTGCTCGCCGGCGTTGGCGAGGGTGGCCGAAGCAAACAACAAGGTGGGCTTGGCGCCGTGAAACGCCGCCACCCGCAGCAGGCGGCGCAACAGGTTGGCGACATGGGAGCCGAAGACGCCGCGGTAGATGTGCAGCTCATCCATGACGATGAAGCGCAGGTTGGCAAAGAAGCGGGCCCAATTCGCGTGGTGCGGCAAAATCCCCGCGTGCAGCATGTCGGGGTTGGAGAGCAACAGGCCGCCGCGCTCACGCGCCGCGCGGCGGGCATCGGCGGGCGTGTCGCCGTCGTAGGTGATGGCGCCCTGCTGCAGCTTGGCGGCGCGCAGCAAGCCGTGCAGCGCCTCCTCTTGGTCACGCGCCAGGGCCTTGGTGGGAAAGAGGTAGAGGGCACGTGCCTGCGGCTCTTCGCAGAGGCGCTGCAAGATCGGCAGGTTGTAGCACAGGCTTTTGCCGCTGGCGGTGGGGGTGGCCACCACCATGTCGCGCCCGGCGGCGGCCAAGGCGTAGGCCTGCGCCTGATGGGCGTAGAGCGAGTCGACCCCCCGATGACGCAATGCTTCAGCCAGCTGCGGCCGCAGCTCAATCGGCAGCGGCACGGAGCTGCCGACCGTTGCCGGCTGCGTGCGGCGCAGGACGAAATTTCTCGCCACCGCACCGTCGTGCTCCCAGCCGGCCAATGCCGCAGCGAGTCCCTCGGGCGCCCCCCAAGGGGCGGGCCGGGCAGCAAAAGGCGTTGCGGCAGACATCCGGCCACGCTACGCGGGCGTTAAAGCTTCTGCAAGCCATCCGACGGACTGCCCACCCGTTCGGTCAACCGTCCGGGAGGGCAACCCTTCTTCAGATGGCAAGAAGCGGAGGCTACGCCAGCTGGCGCCGACAACCAAAAACCTAGCTGACGGGCGTCCGCCTCCTGCAGTAAGCATCGAGCAGGCTGCCGACAAGGCCCAGGCCGAGCCAAAGCCCCAGCCGACCCAATGAGCCGCCGGTGGCGGTGGCCAGCAGCGCCCCCGACAGCAGCAGCGACAGCGCCGGGATGGTGCTGCCGCCTGGCAGGCGAAAAGGCCGCGGCCGCGCTGCATCTTGCCGACGCATCCACATCACGGCCCCGGCCACGCCCATGAAGGCCAGCAGGGTGCCGGCGGCGCTCAGCTCCCCCAGCGACTCCAGTGGCAGGCTCGCCGCGGCCATCGCCACCGCCCCGCCGACGCAGAGGATCAGCCGCACCGGCGCGCGATGGCGCGGATGGCGTACCGCCAGCCAAGCGGGCAGCAGGCCGTCGTCGGCCATCGCCAGCAGGATGCGGCCCTGGCCAAAGAGCTGCAGCATCAGCACCGCGGTCAGCCCCGCCAGCGCGCCGCCCTGGACAAGCAGACGGCTGTGGGGGTGGCCGGCGGCGGCCAGGCCGACGGAGAGGGGGTCGTCGACGTTGAGTTGGCCGTAGGGGACCACCCCGCACAACACGGTGGCCACCGCCACGTAGATGAGGGTGGCCGCCGCCAGCGACCCCAGCATCGCCAACGGCAGGTCGCGCTGCGGCCGCCGCGCCTCGCTGGCGGCGGTGGAGACCACGTCGAAGCCGGCGTAGGTCATAAACAGCATACAGGCCGCCTGCAGCACCCCCGAGGGGCCCAGGTCGCCAAAATGCCCGCGGTTGTCCGGCACGAAGGGCTGCAGGTTGGCCCACTGCACGTGCGGCGCCGCCCAGGCCAAAAACAGGGCGATGACCGCAAATTTGAGGGCGACGACGTACTTCAGCAGGCGCACCGACAGCGCCACCCCGAAGCAGAGCACGCCACTGAGCAGCAACAAGATGGCGGCAGCGGGCAGGTTGAGCCAGGCGCCGGTGGCCTGCAGGCTGCCGGCGGGGCCGAGCGCCAACGGCGCCTGGGCCCACGCCGGCGGCAGCTGCACCCCCAGGCTCGCCAGCGCCGCTTGCGCATAGGCGGACCAGCCGGTGGCCACGGAGGCGGCGGCCACCCCGTACTCGAGCACCAGCACCCAGCCCATCAAGAAAGCCAGGCCGCGGCCGACGGTGGCATAGATGTAGGTGTAGGCGCTTCCCGGCGCCGGGACCATCGCCGCCAGCTCGGCGTAGCACAGCCCCGCCAGCGCCGCG
>JBBSTS010000152.1:0-4415 GCA_038235675.1 Myxococcota bacterium
CCGTCTGCGGTGGGGGTGGGTGCGCAGCAGCTGCTGGCCGAGCTATGCCGCAAAGGGGGTGATTTGGCGGGCTGGGAGGCGGCGCTGTTGGCGGCGCTGCGCCTGTGTGTTGCGCCGCCCTGCCCTTTACGTGCCGCGGTGCACCTGCAGCTGGCGAAATTCTACGAGCACCGCCGTTGCGACTTGGCGGCGGCCCTACGGCACGCGCAGGCGACGCAGCTGCATGAGGGGGTGGCCGCCTCGGCGCATCGCCAGGCGCGGCTGCAGCGGCGCCTGCTGGCCCGTGGTGCGCGGGGCGGCCCATGAGACATGGCTGCTTCGAGGCGGCGCGTGGCGGGCGGGCGATGACCACGCTGATCCTGCTGTGCGCCTGCCCACCGGGCGCCAGCTCCTCCCTGCGGGCGGTCCCCGAAGCCCCGCCGATGCCGACGGTTAACTACGGCCAGCCGCCTGCGGCAATTGGCCAGACCCCGGCATGGGTGGGAGTCGAAGGCACCTTCACCCATCCACAGAGCAACATGCGCCTATATTTGGCACGGATGGGGGTCGACCGGGTGCGGGTATTCACCTCCTACCTCGGCTCGCAGACGCTGGCAGCCTTCGTCGGCAGCAAGTTCGGGCGTGACCTCGATGGCGGCGCCGTGGGCGACGCCGCAACCTTCGTCGATGCGGTCAATGGCCTGCGCCGCGACCCCAAGGGCAGCCACTCCAATCCGCTGCGCTGGGCCGCCATCGATGCAGCGTTGAGCGCCTCCAGTGCCGCCCAAGACTTTGTTCTGGGCGATTTGGTCGCCCTAGCAGCCGACCCGGCGGCGCCCTTCGGCATCGTGCCCAACCTCTATTTGACGCCCAGTAAACTGGACATCACCTCCAGCGATGCGACCGCGCCCGCCTACTGGGCGGCGCTGTGGGAATACTACAAGTACATCTATTCGCTTGCCGACTGGTGCATCGACCACAAAATTGTCGAGCTGGAGATGGAAAACGAGCCCAACCTCTTGTTTGCCGACGACTATGGTAAATTTCGCACCATGTTTTTGGTCAGCGCACTGGCCCTGCGCCACGTGCGGGTGGACAAGGCGGCACCCGTCACCATCCTGGGCCCGACGCTCACCGCTGCGAGCGTCTATTCGCCCTTCACCGCCAGCGTTATGGCAGATTTTCGCCGGAGCTTCGCGGGCTTCGCCGCCGCGGAAGCGGGCAACTTCGACGTCTTCACCTACCATCGCTACGACGGTTCGGGGCCGTTGCACGCCAGCATTGCTACCGACTACGGTGCGCGCGTCCGGGCTGCTGCGACATTGCCGCTGCCGCTCTTCGTGACCGAGATGAACGCCCACACCGCGCTGAGTTGGGCAGCGCTGCCGACCAACGCCGACACCCCCGCGGAAATGGCCAACATGGCCTCGCAGGTCAGCAACTTGGTGGGCCTTGCCCGTGGCATGATCCTCTTCGCCTTCGGCCAGCGCCCCAACGCCGCCCACCCCAGCGGCGTCAACAAAAATGGCGTCCACACCCTCTCGGCGGCGGGCAGCCCCTACAACGTCGGCAGCGCCACGCGCTCGGCCGAGGCGTACGTGCTCTTTGCCCGCAGCATGGCGGGCGAAAAAACGCGGGTGGCCGTGCCCAACGTCGAGATGCCCAGCGATGCGCCGGTGCTCGCCAGCTACGATGGTCGTCACGCCTACGTCTTCGCCGTCAACGACAGTGCCGCAGCCCGCACGATCGAGGTCGATTTTCGTCCCTGGAAATTTTCTGCCGGGACGCCCGGCTGGGTGGCCCGCGTCGATGCCGATCGCTACGGCGACGTGGCCGAGCTGCTCAGTGCCGAGGTGCCTTCTCAGCTCACCCTGGAGCCCAATGCCGTACTGCTCGCGGCGATGCCGCGCGGTTACCGCACGAGCGTGCACCTGACGCCCTTGCAGGCGGTGACCCTCGCCGCCGGCAGCCTGTCCCAGGCGCCGGCGTCGGCCTCCTCGAGCTGGGCGGTGGGCAGCCGCGCCGACGGCCAAAACAGCCGCACCCACGTCGGCCTGCTCAGCTTTGACAACACCGTCGTGCAGTCGCAGCAGGCGCTCGACGCCCTGCTGACGCTGACGGTGGCGACACCGGCGGCGAGTCCCCGGGTGCTGCACGTCTACGCCTTCGCCGGGCCAGCGCCCGACAACGTCAGCTGGACCACCAGCGGCGCCCTACTGCCGCTGGCCGAGGGCCAGAAAATGGCCGCCATCGTCGACAACGTCGTCAACTTCCGCGCCTCTCCTACGCCGCTGATGCTCGGCAGCCTGCCGCTGGCGCCCGCAGACGGCGTCGGCAGCCGCAAGCGCCTGGAGGTGGGGCGCGCGGTGCGCGCCTTCGCCGCCGGCTTCTCGCTGCTCTTCGTCCGTGAGGTGCGCAGCGATGGCAGCGACGACGACAGCATCCCCGCCGACGGCGTCGGCGACGGCGACGTCGCCTTTTGGGGCCCCCAGGCGCCTACCCCGGACGACCGGCCCGACCTTGCCCTGCAGCTTTTCTAGATCAGCTTTAAGGAATGCGGGGGTCGGTCGAAGCTTCGTCCAGCAGGATGACCGGCATCGGCTGGCCGCGCCCGGGCGTCCAGTGCATCAGCTCACCGGTGTTCTGCTTGATCTGTAAAAAGGTGTACTGCACCCGCTCACGTGGCATCAGCACGTCGTGGGTGAACACGGCGATCCAGGTGCCGGTGTTGCAGTACCAGGCATTTTGGCCGGTGGGGCGCTCCAGCCGCCACATCTCTTCGTCATGGGTGTGGCCAAAAGAGACCAGCGGCACGTCCAAGATGGCGGCGATGCGCTGAGCGGCGCGCCGCAGCGGCCGCGGCGACAGCGTGCGCGAGCTGCCCAGCGCCGAGTAGACCGCGCAGCCGGCCACCACCGCCATGATCATCACGTTGAGAAAGCAGAACAGCAGCGCCTTGGGGCCGAAGCCCACCGACAGCGCATCGATGGATTTGAGGCCCAGGTACCAAAAGCCACCGGTCAACCCCGAGAACAACAGCGCCGAGCCCACCAGCCGCACCGCTTGGCGACCGAGCAGGCGCACCGCCTGGACGACATCGGCGCGCACCTCCTTGAGCTGATCGATGGCGAGCAGCCGCAGCCCCAACTTGCTGCGCTCGGCGAGTCGCTGCAGCGACGCCTCGTGTGCCCGGCTGAGGGTGTCGCGGGCCTCCGGATGCGATTTGGCCAGCCGTCGCATGATTTGGTAGATGAACGGCCCGTGCGAGAAGGCCACCTGGAAGAGGATCTGCGGCTCGTGCACCATCAACCACTTGATGTAGCGGGTGTTGGCGCGGCTGGTGGGGACGATGAAGGTGATGTGGCCAAAAAAGTTGTATAGGTAGCGCTGGAAGAAATTGCCCAGCGGCAGATCCTGCTCTGTTTCGTGCAGGTTGTCCGGAACGTTGGCCAGCGAGCGCCGCAGCAGGTAGCGAAAAGAGTTTTCCGGGTCATACTGGCAGCCGTGTTCTATCCAACAGCGCCCAGGCTCATGATAAAACCACTGCAAAAAGCTTAGCAGAGGGGTCGCCGCAGCCTCGGCGTTCTCGCCATAGCGCTCGCGCACGGCGGCAAAGAGCGCCGTGCGCACCACCTCCTGAACGGGCTCCCACTGGACCTCGATGTCGTGGTTGCCCGGCAGAATGACCACCTCGTAGCCGGCGTTGAGCACCTGGGCGACGCCGCGGACGAAGCCTGCGTGCCCCGCCAGAATCTGGCTGACCGTCTTGGCGGCCTGAGCGGGGGTGTGGGTGGGCCCAAAGCGTTTCTCACGCTCGCTGCTGCTCGGGGGGTCGGCGGTGGGGTCGGGCTCGATGCGCAGCAGGTCGAAGGTGTCGCCGTTGAACAGCAGCTTGAAGCGGCGGCTCCGGGTGGTGGCGTCGCGGCAGAGGTAATCGCAAAAAAGGGCGAAGTCCTCGTCGTAGAAGAAGGTCTCGAGGGTGTAGAACCGCCGCGTTTCGGGGTTCTTGCCCCGGCCCATGTGGAGGTCGGAGACGACGACCAGCTCGTGTTGTAGGGAAGGATCGGGCGCCGGCATGGTCCCTCGAAAATGTAGCGCAGGCGGCCGGGCGAGGGAAATGGGCCGCGCCCCTCAGGGCAGCACCAGGGCGACGTCTTGGCGGGCGACCCAGCCCTGCTTGCCGTCGACCAGCTCGATACGCAGCCAGTTGCCCTTCTGGTCGACGATGCGCGCCTCACTGCCAGCGTGGAGCATAAAGCGCAGGACGGTGTCGTAACTGGTGCCTGAGTGGACCTCCGCCTCTTCCGCAGCGATCACCAGCAGGGGCACCGTGCTCAGCAGGCGCACCAGCGCCCAGCTGCCGCTCCCCAGCCACAGCAGGCTCAAAAGCATGCAGCTGCGGTGCCAGCGGCGGCCGAAGGCGCGCAGCCGACGCA
>JBBSTS010000153.1:0-4414 GCA_038235675.1 Myxococcota bacterium
AGGCGCGACGACGAGGCATATCATTGATAGGGCGAGGAGGAGCAACGCAGTCCTGGGCGTCAAGAACCGCGAGGATGGTGCAAAGATCTGTGAGACGGGGTACCAGAGGCCATCATTCGACGCAGGTCCAAAATAGGGCGCTGTCCGTCTGGCCACCGACGCTCGCCGTGACCTTGGTCTGCCAAACGCCGGCCATAAAGAAGTAGAGGGGTGACAGGACGGTGGCATCGCCCTGCGCCTGTGCCTGCGGCACCGCAGCGGTGCCGTGGCCGTGGTCGGGCATCGTCGGGATCACCGTCCAGCTCGCTGCGCTCAGAGGCGTGCCGTTTGGATCGCTTAGGGCCATTGTCCAAGCGTTGGCGCCGCGGACCACCAAGGCGGGATCGGCAGCCTGCAGGGTAAAGCGCATCAACCCCTGCGCACCGAGCTTGCGGGTGCCTATATAGGTCGGGTCGACGCGTGGATCGTTTTTACAGCCAACCTGGACGTCGTTGGCGTCGGCGGTGAAACTGCTCGGCATCGCGTGGTCGCTGCAGCCGGCCACCCAAGTCAGTCCGAGGCCGGCGAGGTGGTACAAAATGGGTCGCATGCGGGTCTCCCTGCCCATTTTGCGGTGCGTGGGCGCCATGGGTATACTCTACGCTAGCGCACTTCCGCCCTCCCGAGAGGATATCATGCTCAACTTCCGCCGCCTCTGCCTATCGCTCACCCTGCTTGGCTCGGCGGCGTGCTCGAGCCTCCCCTGTGCCAACCCGGGCGGCCCCATCGCCAATCCCAACCTCGACATGCACTGCGCTTCGGTGCCGGTGCAGGCCGTCGACCCCATCGCCTGCACCGCCGCTGCAAGCGACCCAAACGACCCCGCAGCGCTCGATCCCAACCTGCAGATCGAGGCGATGAACGACCCCAACTACGTCAGCCCGACGGTCTTCGCCAACGCCAACACCAATGACATGTTGGCGCCGCGCTACAACAGCGAGGGCGACGACGACGACTGCAAGTACCACGTAACCTTCAGCGTCGACCCCCTATGTCAGAATCAAAACGTCGCCTTTACCTTCACGGTGACCAACCGCTTGACGGGGGAGCCGGTTACCGGGGCCGAGCCGCGCCTGGAGATCTATCTGGACGACGGCGTGCACGTGATCCCCAACTCCAACCCGGCCACCGTCGAGAAGTCGCCTGGCAACTACACTGTCGGACCTATACGTTTCGACGCTGCTGGCACCTGGGTGGTACGCGCGCACCTGTTCGAGAACTGCGTCGACAGCCTCAGCTCGCCGCACGGCCACGTCGCCTTCTACCTGCGCGTCCCGGCGGCCTAACGCGCAATGGAGGCAATGCGTCGCAGCTGGTGCCCGCTCGGCCTGGCCCCTGTGCTGCTGCTGGCCTGCGGTGGCGGCGCACACCGCGATGCTGCCGCCGCCACCTGCCCGGACGACATACCGTCCGCCTGCGCCCTGCCAGCCCCCAGCTACGTCGCCGACGTGGCGCCCATCGTCGCCCAGCGCTGCGGCAGCTGCCACGGCTTAGGGGGGGTCGAATACCCGGCGGTGGACCTTTCGACCCATGCCGCCTTCGTGCGCCAGCAGCACAGTGTGCTGTCGGTACTCGCCACCTGTCGCATGCCGCAGGCGGGATCGCCGCAGCTACAGGCGGCGCAGCGCGCCACCCTGCTGAACTACCTCGTCTGCGGGGCGCCGGAGCCCTAGTTTTATGCCGGTCCTAGGACGAGCCTTGCTGGCCATTTTGGCCCTGAGTGCCTGCGCCTCGCCGCCGGAGCCGGCCAAGGTCGCGGTCACCTATAGTCGCGCCGAGCTGCTCAACCCGCAGACCTGCGGCAGCTGCCACGCCGAGGCCTACGCCCAGTGGGCCGGCAGCATGCACGCCTATGCGGCCGAAGATCCGGTATTCGTCGCCCTCAACGCCCGTGGCCAACGTGAGACGGGCGGCACCCTGGGCACCTTTTGCGTCAACTGCCACGCGCCGATGGCGGTGGTCGAAAAGGCCACCACGGACGGCAAAAACCTCGCCGATCTGCCCGCCAGCCTGCGCGGCGTGACATGCTACTACTGCCACAACGTCGACCAGGTGACGGGCACCCACAACAACCCTCTGCAGCTGCGCAACGACGTCACCATGGTCGGAGGCCTGCGCGACCCCGTACCACAGCCGGGACACGCCTCCGCCTACAGCCCACACCTGGACCGCAGCCACACGAACTCCTCCGCCATGTGCGGCAGCTGCCACGACATCGTCAACGGCCACGGCGTCGCCATCGAGCGGACCTTCGCCGAATTTTACGACTCGGCGCTGAGCAGCGTCGCCAGCGGCAACACCTGTGCACAGTGCCACATGGACCAGGCCGGCGCCCCGGGTCCCTTGGCCGACCTCCCCAACCTGCCGCCGCGGCCGCGCTTGAACCATTCCTTTGCCGGCGTCGACGTCGTCCTCACCGACTTTGCCGACCAGCAAAATCAGCGCCTGGCGGTGCAGTCTTTGCTCGACAGCAGCCTACAGGCCGCCCTGTGTGTGCGCCCCAGCGGCAGTGGCCTCGCGGTGCGGGTGATCTTGGACAACGTCGCCGCCGGCCACAGCTTTCCCAGCGGCGCCGCCCACGATCGCCGGCTGTGGACCGAGGTCATCGCCGAGGCGGGCGGGCAAATCCTCTACCAAACAGGCCAGCGGGCCGCCGATGCCTCGCCGCTGGACGCCAACGACGTCGATCTCTGGCTGCTGCGCGAGTGCCTCTTCGACGACCAGGGCCGCTCGGTGGACATGCTGTGGGAGGCCACCTCCTACGCCACCAACACGCTGCCGGCACTCGCCACCTTCGACGCGCGCGACCCGCGCTTTTATCAGACGCACGTGCTGCAGAAGTGTCCCCGCACCCCCAACCCGACCTTGAGCCTGCCCGATCGGGTCAGCCTGCGCCTGCGCCTGCAGCCCATTGGCCTAGACGTGCTGGACGTTCTGATCGGCAGCGGCGACCTCGACCCGGCGGTGCGCGACAAGATGCCCACCTTCAACGTCGGTGCGCCCTTGGTGTGGTCGGCCGCCGCCGCCACGAGCACCTACGTGGAGAACGGCGTGGTCTACAGCTGCGTCAGCTCCGCCCACTTCAACACATCGGCCGCGACGGTTTTGGCGCCGCAAAATGCCGGTTGTCAGTAGGCGCGGCGCCAAAACCTATCTGCGGCGGCGGCGCAACCACATGCAGGCGCCCAGGGCGCAGGCTCCCAGCCAGGCGCTCGACGGCTGCACGGTGCCTGCCATGCAGCCCCCCTTCTTGGCCGCTGAGCTGGAGGCACCGCTCGCGGGGGCGGCGGCGTTGGGCGCTGCCGCCGGTGGCGCCTGCAAATTTTGTTGGCCGTCGAGGGCCACGGTACCGCCGGCGCTGTCACGCAGCGGCGCGCCGATGGCCTGCGCCTGCGTCGGCCATAGCTCGCCGCAGATCCGCGCCGTGGGGCTGTCGGCCGGGCAGCGCAGCACCGCGTCGATCTGCGCCAGCTGCATCAGCGGCACCCAGCTGTTGCCGGCATCGTGGCTCAGCGCCATGGCAAAGCCGTCCGCGGCGCCGTTGCCGCAGGCGTAGGTGAGGCCGTTGGCCGGCGGCCCAAAGGTGGCACAGGCGTTGGCGCTGGGGGTGCTCAGTGCGGCGAAGCTCAAACCGCCATCCTGCGAACGGTATAGGGTCCGGCGGCTGGCCAGCACCACCTGCGCGCCGTCGGGGGAGACGGCAAGGCTCACCAGCGGATCGCCGACGCGCAGCACCGCGGCGGTGGTGGTGCCGCCGTCTTGGCTGCGCAGCAGCACCACGCCGCCGCTGCCCGCATCGGTCACCGCCATCCACATGATTTGGGGATTTTGCGGGTGGATGCGCAGCTGCATCGTCGAAGTCTGCGCCGGCCCCCCTGCCAGCAGCCCCGAGATGGACCAGCTGGCGCCGGCATCGGTGGATTTGAGCAGGGTGGGGCCCGCAAAGGTGTTGCGGTTGCTGCCCAGCGCCACCAGGGTGGCCGGCGCACTGGCGGCGACGGCGACGGCCTGAAGGTTGAGGTCACCGGCGCTCAGCGGCAGGCGGGTATAGGTCAGCCCGGCGTCGGCGGTGGCATACAGGGCGCCGCCGTCGTCGCCGGCGGCGCTGACGTAGAAGGTCGAGGGATCGCTGGGATGCAGCGCCGCGCCGGTAACCTGCAGGCTCAGCTGGCCGGGCATGAATGGCGGCGACTTGCGCCAGCTACAGCCCTGGTCGACGGAGACGGCGACCGTGTCGAAGGAGGCGACGATGATCTGACCACCGGCGCTGTAGAGCACCTGTGGGTCGACGCCGCGAAAGCCGAGCTCGTCGGTAACTGCCGTCTCGCAGACCAGCTGCCAGCGCAGGCCGTTGGCCTTGGCGACCAGCAGGCCG
>JBBSTS010000154.1:0-4413 GCA_038235675.1 Myxococcota bacterium
CCCTCATCGAGTTGGCCTACGGTGCGCCGCCCTCACAGCTGGCCGTCTTCAACCTGACCGAGGGGCGCCAGCGTCTTACCGAAGTTGAGCGGCAGACGCTGCTGCCGCTGTTGCAGACGCTGTGCCGCACCGTCGTCGACAACATGCCGGCGCACGTGGTCGGGACGCCCAGCGCCAAGTTGATGAACTACCCGGTGCAATTCGACGGTCAGCAAAATATCGAGGCAGGGATCCTCAAAACTTTCGCCGTCAAGGTGGGCCAGGCCGATGCGCAGGTCCACATCCTGCTCTACTCCCACGTCCTCGAAAACCTCGACGAAGAGAACAACGGCGACGCCTCCGAAGCCTCGCAGCTCATCTCCTCGCACCTGGTGCAGACCGACGTCAACGTCATGGCGCTGCTCGGCCGCACGCAGGTGCCGTTGAACCATGTCATGAATTTAAAGAAGGGCGACATGCTGTGGCTCGAGTCGGCTCAGTCCGATTATTTGCCTATTTATGTCGAAGAGACGATAAAATTTTTAGCACAGCCCATCGCCCGCAACGGCGCACTTGGAGTTGAGATTGTGGCCAAAGTCCCATGACTGATCAAAACCTGCCAAATCCCTCGCCCGCAGCCGCTGCGCCGGCACCAACACCTGCGTCAGCTCAAGCCGCTGGCCAGGTGGCGCAGGGCGTCCTGTCGCGCGTCCTCGACGTCAAAGTCGAGGTTACCGTGGAGCTCGGGCGACGGCGCATGAGCATCGCCGACGTTTTGCACCTGGCGCCCAACGCGGTGCTGGAGTTCTTTAAAAAGTCCGACGACCCACTCGACATTCGTGTCAACGGGCGCCTGGTGGCGCGCGGTGAGGCGGTGGTCATGGGCGACCGCTACGGGATCCGCGTCAGCGAAGTGATCCACCCCAACCGTTCACAGGGCGCCGTTGATGTCCAGGATGTGACGACATGACCTTGACCATGCTGCCTTTGTTGGCCCTCACACTGGGATTGCTGCAGCCGCAAACCTCGCAGACGAGCTTCGAGCTGGAGCTGCCGATGCGGCGCGAGCTGCTCAAAAAAGCCCGCACCATCGTGCGGGCGGACGAGACCACCTTTTTCATTCCTGGCGGCTCAGGCATGTCTGGCGACTTGCAGCTGGGACAGGGGCCGGTGGCGCGTCTGCGCGCGCGCAGCGGTGCACGTGGCACGGCGATCACACTGACTCCGCGCGAGACGTTCGGCAAGGGCAACCAACCCAGCCTGCGCCTGTCGCCTAAGCCGCACCTGCAGGTGGGGGGTGCAGAGCAGACATCGGCGGCGGCGGCGCAACCTTTAGAAGAAAAAACGTCTGCGACGCCGGCGCTGGGATGGGAGCCCAAAGATTCTGCGGCGCTGAAGACTGCCGACCCTTCGACGCCGCTTGTGCGTCGCCTGGTGCCGGCCATCGGCGTCTTCTGCCTTCTCGGCGGGGGCGCCCTGCTGTTGCTGCGGCGCCGACGCGGCCAGGGCAACTGCAACGCCAACACCATCTCGATCGTCGCCGCGCGTGCCCTGGGCTCGCGCCACAAGCTGGCGGTGGTGCAGGTGGACGGCGAGCGCCTGCTGCTGGCGATGAGTGACCACGACGTTTCTCTGATCAGCCACCTCTCCGCCAGCGATGGGGAGGCGGCCGCCCTCACGTCTGCCGCTGCCCCCGCCGTGCCCAGGGCGCGAGGGCGCTTTGCGCTGCCGCAGGCCGCAGCTGCCCCCGTCGCGTCGCAGCCCCCATTGGCGTCGCCGATGGCGGTGCCGGCGCCGCAGGCCGGGCAGCTCTCTGCCCAGTTGGACGAGGGCTTCGCCGCTCCCCCCAGCCCCGAGGTCAGCAGCGACGTCGCCGGCCTGCTCAACCTGCGCCAGCCCGCCGCCGATGCGGGGCTGCAGGGCGGGGCGTCCGCATGAGAAGCTGGCGCCTGCTGCCCGCCCTGGTGCTGCTGGCCGCCCCGACGATGGTTCAGGCGGCACAGCCGCTGCGCATGGAAATCGACCCGGGCTCGGCCAACGGCATGGGCACCGCCCTGCGGATGCTGCTGGCACTCTCCGCCGTCGCCCTCATCCCCGCGGCCCTGTTGGCGACCACCAGCTTCGTGCGCATCGTCGTCGTGCTGAGCTTTCTGCGCAATGCCATGGGCACCCAGAGCATGCCTCCCACCCAAGTGCTGATGGCGATGGCACTGTTTTTGACCGTCGCAATCATGGCGCCGGTGGGCACCGAATTCTATGGCAAGAGCCTCGGCCCCTACATGGACGGCCACATCGCCGCTGGCGAGGCGGTCGAGCGCGGCAGCAAGCCACTGCGCACCTTCATGCTGCGCCAGACGCGCACCGCCGATCTGGCGCTGTTTTACAACATTTCCGGCGCCAGTCGGCCGACGGTGCCGCAGCAGGTGCAGATGCACCTGTTGCTGCCGGCCTTTATGATCTCCGAGCTGCGTACCGCCTTCGAGATGGGTTTCATCATTTATATGCCCTTCTTGCTCATCGACCTGGTCGTCGCCTCGGTGCTCATGGCAATGGGCATGGTGATGGTGCCGCCGGCGATGATCGGCCTTCCCATAAAAATCATGCTCTTCGTGTTGGCCGACGGTTGGAACGTCTTGGTCAGCTCGTTGGTCCGGAGTTTCTCTTGAACGCAGACCAAGTGATCGAAGTGATGCGCAACCTGATGGTGATGGCGGCCATGGTGGCCGGGCCGGTGATGCTCAGCGGCATGCTCACCGGCGTCATCATGGGCGTGCTGCAGTCGGCGACGCAGATCCAGGAGGCGACGCTGGCGTTCGTGCCGAAGCTCGTCGTGGTGGGCATCACCATGGTCATCGGCGGACCTTGGGCGATGGACAAATTGGTGACCTACACCGACGGCATGCTGACCCAGATCGTCGCCGTCGCGCCGCGCGGCCGCGGATGAATGTCGCCAGCCCGCTGTTCATGCAGAGCATCGGGTTCTCGCTGGTTGCCACCCGCGTCGGCGGCTTCATGGCGGGCTGTCCGCCTTTTTTCCCCGACATCGCCAGCAAGCGCTTCCGTGGCTGGTGCGGCATGGTATTGGCCTTCTCCCTGTACGCCAGCCTGCCGCAGCTGCAAGTTCCCGAGCAGCCGACGGTGGCGCTGATGCTGGAGCTGGCCTATGGTCTGGTGATGGGGATGGCGGTGCGCCTGTCCATCATCGCCGTCTACTTCGCCGGCGAGTTGGTCGACCTTAACGCCGGCTACAACTTTAGCCAGCAGGTCAACCCGCTGACCATGGAGCAGGTTGGGCCTTTTCAGCAGCTCAGCCAGCTGATGGGTGGGCTGCTCTTTTTCGCTTCCGGCGGCCAGCAACAGGTGATCATGGGCCTGGCGATGAGCCTCAAAAAAGTTCCCGTTGGCACGGTGTCCTGGCGGCCGCAGACGGTCAGCCTGCTGATCGCGCAGACCACCGAGCTGTTCGTACAGGGTCTGCGCATCGCGGCGCCGCTGATGGTGGCGCTGTTTGCCACCCAGATCTTTTTGGCGCTGCTCAGCCGCGTGGCGCCGCAGCTCAACATCTGGGGGGTGGGATTTGGCGCCGTCGCCGGCATGGCAGGCGCCTGCTTCTTTGCCCTGACGCCGGCCTGGGTAGAGCACGTGCTGCGGATCTGGGAGCACACGGCGCAGAACATGCTGTCGTTGTGGAGCCTCTAGGTGGCCGCCGACGACGACGACAAACAACACCCAGCGTCGGGCAAACAGCGGGAGAAATTTGCTTCCGAGGGCGACGTCGCCCGCAGCCGCGACTTGGCCGCGGCGGTAACCTTTGCCGGCGCCGTCATGCTGTTCACCTACGCCATGGGCGGCTCAGCCAAACGCCTGACCCAGTCGATGCAGTCGGTGATGCGGGAGGTGGCGCAGCCCGCCGACGCGGCCCTTTTTCATCGCATGATGAAGCTTTACGCCCAGACGACTGCGCCCTTTTTCGCCACCAGCATCCTGTTGGCCATTGCCCTGGGCTTTTGGCAGCACGGCTACACCATCCCTTTCCGCATGCCCAGCGTGCGCTTTCCTCTCGCCAATTTCATTCCCAAACTGCTGCAGCTCTTCGCCATCAAAGAGAGTGGCGTCAACCTTCTGTCGCAGCTGGGGAAGATGCTGGTGCTCGCCTGGGCCTGCGGCTCGGTGCTGCGACAAAAAATTCCTCCGGCGGTACAGCACGTGCCCGGCAGCCTGCATCAGGGCCTGCGCCTTGCCGCCGACATCCTCGGCAGTTTGGTCAAACGCGCGGCCATCGTCTACCTGGTCATTGGCCTGCTCGACTACTGGCTCAACTGGTGGAAGCTCGAGCAGCGCATGAAGATGAGCAGCCAGCAGATCAAAGACGAGGCCAAAGACGCCGGCGGCGACGGGCGCACCAAAAGCCGCATGCGCAGCATGCACGCCAAG
>JBBSTS010000155.1:0-4408 GCA_038235675.1 Myxococcota bacterium
AACGACGCCGTAGTGCCCCTGGGCGCCCCCCAAGGCCACCCGAAAGCCGGTGATCACCTCGTCGAAGATCAACAGGGCACCAAAGCGGTCGCAGAGGCGGCGCAGCCCCGCCAAATAGCCGGGCAGGGGCTGCACCAGCCCCATGTTGCAGGCTACCGGCTCGACCAGGATGGCGGCGATGCCCGCTGACGCATCGGCCGACTCGGGTGGCCGAGCGTGGGCGATGAAACAGGCCTCGACCGCCTCCAGGTCGTTGTAGGGCACCGTCAGGGTATCGGCGGCGGTCGCAGCCGGCACTCCCGCGCTGCCGGGGATCCCTAAGGTGGCGACGCCCGAGCCGGCGTCGGTGAGGAAGGGATCGGCGTGACCGTGGTAGCCGCCACTAAATTTGATCAGCTTGTTGCGGCCGGTGGCGCCGCGCGCCAGGCGCAGGGCGCTCATCGTTGCCTCGGTGCCGGAACTGGTGAAACGCATTTTTTGCATGCTGGGCACCGCCGCCTGAACCTTCTCGGCCAGCTGTACCTCACGTAGGGTGGGGGCACCGAAGCTCGTTCCTTGCGCAGCGGCCTCGCAGACGCGCGCCACCACCTCGGCCGGCGCATGCCCGAGGATTAAGGGGCCATAGCTGGTGACGTAGTCGATGTAGCGGTTGCCGTCGACGTCGTGGATGTATGGTCCCTGGCCACGGGCGGCGAAGAAGGGCGTGCCGCCGACTGCGCCGAAGGCGCGCACCGGCGAGTTGACGCCGCCGGGAATGTGAAGTTTTGCCCTGTCGAAAAGCTTTTGTGACCGATCGTTGCGCACAGCAGTCCCCTTGTTGGGGCGCAATCTACTCCTCGTTGCGGCGGGCGGCAATCAGCCACTGCAGGCCTTCGACGCAGCTGCGGGTGGCCTCGCCTAAGTCGCGACAGGCCAACTGCGACAGTTTGTCCGCAAGCAAGAAGGTGTTGGGCATCCGCTTTTGCAGCAGCAAGGAGGATAGCTGGCCCATGGCCTCGCACTGTACCTTTTCACGCGGATGCAGCACCAGCTTGAGCAGCAGCTCGAGGTCGTCGGGGCACTGGTGATGCTGCAAAAAAATGTCGGCGGCGCGCTCGATTTCCGCCGGGTCACGGGCATTGCGCAGCGTCTCGCGGCGCAGCCAAAACTCACTCACCGTCTTGCCGTGCGTGCGGCGCGGCCCATTGCCGTTGACGCTGCGCTTGGCATCGAGCGGGGTGGTGCGCGGCGGCTGGGCCGCCGACCGCTGGCTCAAGGCGGCGACGCTGCCGCTGGAAAACAGCGCTTCGAGTTTGCGGCGGTTGGCGGCGCTGGTTTGGTCGTCGGTGTGTTTCATTGGGGGGTCGGGCAGAGGCGTAAAGGGGGTCGTAAAGGAGAGACGGTCGCAGTTTGCGCATCGTTATGGACAAAAAGCAAGCGGTAAACCGTCTCGCCGCGGCCCAGATGGGTGCGTTCGCGCTCGCTTCCCACACCCGTGGTGGTCTGCAACGCATAGCGTTGTTCGGGGTGGGCGCAGCGCAGCCAGGGGCAGGCGAGCAATACTTGGCGCATTTCCTCGGCCAGGGGGCCGACGTCGGTCATCACGTGCAGCTGCGCCACGGGGCCCAGCAGGGGGCGCAGGTTGGCAAGCAGCGCCGACGACAGCACCCGCCGTTTGCGGTGGCGACGCTTGAACCAGGGGTCGGGAAAGTTGAGGCTCACCTGCACCAGGCTCGCCGGCGGCAGCAGCTGCGCCAGGTGGACGTTGGCGTTGGCCAGCAGGGCGCGGGCGTTGCCTAACTCTCGGGCGGCAGCCGCGGCATTGACCCCGGCGACCAGATGCGGGCGGATCTCCAGGCCCAACACGTTCCAGGCCGGCTGTGCGGCGGCCAAATCCAGCAAGAAGCTGCCCATGCCGCAGCCGATGTCCAGCGCCAGAGGCGCTGGCCGCGCGAAGAGATCGTCCATCGCCGGCGGCTTTTCGATGGTGCGCAGGGTAAACGGATTGGCGTGGCGGCGGTGGCGGCCGACGCCGGCGGGGGCGGTCATACGGCGTCCTCTTCGGTGGGCAGGCAGGTGGTGGCGCCCAGGTCGGCCTCCTTCCACATCAGCATGAGCATGCGGTCAAGGCCCAACGCGATGCCGGCGGCGGCCGGCAGCTGCGGCAGGGCTGCCAAAAATGCCTCGCACAGCGGCGCCATCACCTTGCCGGCGGCGCCGCGCCGGGCGCGCTCGGCGACGAATCGCGCCCTCTGGGTGCGCGCGCAGGTGAGCTCGCCATAGCCGTTGGCCAGCTCGACGCCGCCGACGTAGAGCTCGAAGCGCTCGGCAACGCGCGGATCGGCGGGGCTCAGCCGTGCCAGGGCGGCCAGCGGCGCGGGAAAGTCGCTGACGATCACCGGCCGTGGGGCGGCCACGAGCTGCGGTTCAATGCACTGCATAAAGGCGCGGTGGAAGAGGTCTTCCCAGCTGTCGTCGGCGGCAAAGGGCACCGCGGCCCGCTGCAACGCCCGTCGCAGCGCCGCCACGTCGCCGGGCGGCAGGGCCAAGGGGTCCGAGACCGTGCCGACGCACTCGAGCAGCGAGCTGCCGACGTGGCGCGCAAAAAGCTCCGGCAAGCTCCAGCGCAAAAACGGCGCCCCCGCGGCCCAAGCCCGCGCCGCCGCGGTGGTGGCGGCGCCGGGAGCCTGAGCCGCCGTCACGCGCTGCATCGCCGTGCAAAGCGCCTCGCAGTCCGCCTGCAGCTGCGCCAGGGTGCCGTCGCGGCGATACCACTCCAAGAGACGAAACTCCTGTCGGTGCAGCGGGCTGTGGTCGCCGGCGCGGAAGGTCGGGGCGACCTGGTAGATGCGCGGCAGGCCCGCGGCGAGCAGGCGCTTCATGCCCAGCTCCGGCGATGCCTGTAAAAAGCGGCGTTGGGG
The DNA here is from genome assembly GCA_038235675.1 of Myxococcota bacterium. Classification (GTDB taxonomy): domain Bacteria; phylum Myxococcota; class XYA12-FULL-58-9; order XYA12-FULL-58-9; family JBBSTS01; genus JBBSTS01. The sequence goes on from JBBSTS010000155.1 coordinate 2,901, forward strand.
CGGCAGGCCCATGGCGGCCGGCAGCTCGACCACCGGCGGCTCGATGTTGAGCTCGGGGGCCGGCGCACGCAGGACGACCGGCGTGTCGACCTCGACGAACTCCTGCGCTGCAAAAAATTGCCGCAGCGCAGCAAGGGCCGCGGCTCGGCGGCGACAGCGCGCGACGGTGAGATGATCAAAGGCCTGCATGGGCGGGCTCTATGGCACATACTGAGGCGATGCAAAACGCTGCAACCACGCCAAAGGGGCACGGGTGGGGGACGCCCAGGGGATGGCTGTGCCTGTGCATCTGCCTGGGACTGCTCACCTCGCTCGGCGTCTACTTGCTGTTTTTACGCGTCGAGGACGCTAGGGCGCATACCGCCGTGGCGCTGGAGGCACGCCGTGCTTCGGAGAAGCTGTCGGTGCAGCTCGGCGATCGCCTGCTGGCACAGGGCCGCATGGCACAACGCTGGACGGTGGGGGGGATCCCCAGCGAGGCGACGTGGCGGTCAGACGCCCAGGCCTACCTGTCCGACCTGCCTGGCTTTTTGAGCCTCGGTTACGTCGACGCCGGCGGCAACGTCCTGCGCTCGCAGCCAGAGGCGCAGAGCGCCAAACTGCTGGGACTAAATTTCTACACCCTCGAGGACCATGCGCCGCGCGCCTTTCGACGCCAGGCGCTGAAGCGCAGCCGCCTGACGCGACGGATGGCGGTGACGCAGGTTGTGGAGCTGACCCAGGGCGGCGCCGGCTTCTTGGTCTTCGCCCCCATCTTCACCGGTGGCGAGCTCAGCGGCTCGCTCTTTTCGCAATTTCGTTTCGCCGAGGCGCTGCAAAAAATTTTAGGGCCGCACTTTTTGGGCGGCTACCAGGTTGCGGTGGAGGACGCCGATGCCGACGTGGGCTTGCGGCGGCCGCCGCCGGCGGCGCAGCAGGCGCAACACTACGGGGTAGACTTCACCTTGAAGCTGGCCGAGAGCGCGTTCTGCGTCCACATCGTGCCGACTGCTGCCACCCTGCAGCGCTTGGCCTCGCCGCTGCCGGCGATCAGCCTCGCGCTCTGTCTGGCGATCAGCGCGTTGAGCTCCGCGGCAGTCTACGCCGCCGCCCTGGCGCAGCAGCGCGCCAGGCAGCTGAGCTTGGCGCGCCAGGCGACGGAAATTGCGGCGCAGGCGCGGGCGCAATTTTTTGCCCGCATGAGCCACAAGATGCTCACCCCCCTCACCGGCGTCCTCGGCACGGTGCAGCTGCTGCAGGATACGTCGCTGGCGACCGAGCAGCGCCGCTATCTGCAGATCGTCGAGGGCTCCGGCCAGCAGCTGTTGACGCAGGTGCGCGAGCTGCTCGCCTCGGCGCAAAAGGGTGAGGGGCAGAAGACGGCGGCAGCATCGCCGACGTGCGGCGGCGGCGATGTCGCGTCCCTACTGCTGTTGCGCGACGGGGCCACCGCCGTTGTCGCTGGCGCTGGCGCTGGCGACGGCGACGGCGACGTCAAGGCGCCGCACGCCCTGCTCGTCGACGACAAC
>JBBSTS010000156.1:0-4386 GCA_038235675.1 Myxococcota bacterium
GGTGCCCTCGACCACCACCCGCACCTATGCGCCCACCGGGCAGCAGGATGGCGCGCCGGCCTACTTCACCAGCAATATCACCCTGGCTGCAAGCACCAGTCCTGCAGGCGCCGTCAGCGTCGGCGTCGCCACCTCTTGGAAGGCGCCAGGGGCGCTGATGACGCGCGCCATCCGAATGCAGACTTGGGTGCCGAAGCCATGAGGGGTGCCAGGTCGCGCGGCTTCACCTTGCTGGAGATCGTCACGACCTTGGCGATGGCCTCTGCCATTGCCTCGTCGATCTTCGGCATCGTTTACATTCAAACACGTACCTTCCTCGAGCGCGTGGAGGACAACGACGCGCATCAAAACGGTCGTGCGGCGATCTCGGTGCTGCGTCAGGCGCTGCAGAATGCTCGCTTCGGCATGGGCACGGATCCCGAAGCCGCCGGCGTGGTGGGGGTAGGCGCCTGCTACATGACGGGCAACCACTGGCAGTTCAGCGGTGCCTGCAACAACCTGACCAGTGATTTCGGTGCCGACCGTCTACGGATCGTCTCTGCCGTGCCGAACGACCAGTTCGTCAACGACAACGTCTACGATTCGGGCAGCAACTGCGCCGATGGCGAAGACGACACCCCCTCTTTGCTGCACGTCGGCTCGACGCGGCCGGGCTTTGCCTCCGGCGATTGGGTCATTCTCGGTGGCGGCTGCGCTGGCTCCAGCGACCCGACGACGGCCAACGACCTGCTGCGCATCACCGGCGACAGCCCTGGCGCCAACTGTCCCCATCGCTACGGCTATATCCACCCGCTCACCGGCGTGACCAGCCTCAGCTGCGGCTTGGGCTACACCGCCCCCTTTGCGCTGGGCAGGGCGCAAATCCACGACTTTTTCCTCGCTCGACTCGCCGACGGCACGCCCTGTTTGATGTTTAGGCAGAGCACGATCCCCACGCAGGCGCCGCAGGTGGTGGCCTTCAACGTCGAGGATCTGCAGGTGCGCTATGGCATCGACCTGACCGATCCTGTCGATGGGCGGGCCGACGTTTGGTGCAGCGACCCACGCTCGAACAACGAGGTGTCGGGCGGCTGTCCGTCTGGACGCCTGCCGAGCGGCGGCGCGCCCTACACCTCGACGCAGATGTACAACCGCATCGTCGCCGTGCAGGTGGCCGTGCGGGTGCGCAGTGACGTGGCACGGCCGGAGCGGGCGCCGGCAAAGCTCGACCCGACCTGGCTGGTCGACAACCCCATCGCCGACCCCAGCGACGGCTACCAGCGCTCGCTTTACGTCACCACCGTTGCCCTGCGCAACAGCAGCCTCCCATGAAGGCGGGATCCAACGAGCGAGGTTTTTCTTTGATGATTGCCGTCAGCGTCACCGTGTTGCTCGCCATGATGGGGATGCTGGTGATGCAGCAGGCGGCGGTCGACGTGGAGTTGGCCGGCGGTGAGCGCGCGGCCAGCGAGCTGCAGTCGAGTGCCGATTTGGGCACCGCCTGGGCGCCTTTGGTGCTGCTCAACGTGCTCTACCCAGGTGGCTCGGCCTACAGCACCAACGCGACCCCCAGCAACATTCCGGCGACCTTGCAGCCCCTGTCGCCCAGCCTCTATCCTGCTTTTTGTCCGGAGAACTATTGCTTAAATCAACCCTGTCCCCAGCTCGTCGACTGCGGCGGCTTTTACGTTTTGGGTGGCCCCCGGACGGTGGGGGCAGCCGGCACCACGGTCACCATGGCGGTGGCGTGCACCCCCAATTGCAGCGCAGACCAGGTTCCCCTGTATCGCGTCCGCAGCCTAGGCCAGTCTGCAAGCGGCCCCAGCCGCCTGGTCGAGATGCAGTTCGGGGCGCGCTGATGAGAACAGGCAAGGGCGCCGGTTTCACCCTGCTCGAGTTGATGATCGTGGTCGCCCTCGTCGGTATTTTGGCGGAGATGGGCCTGAACTACTCCGGCACCCAGCAGCGCGACCATGCCCTGTCGCAGACCCAGCGGGCCTTCGTCGCCGCCGTGTCGCTGGCGCGTGCCGAGGCGATGCGCACCGGCGCCCGTACCCTCGTCCAGGTGGTCGCCGATGACAGCCTCACGGCCTACCGCAGCGACGCCGGGGTGAGTCCGACCACGGACGCCACCTTGTTCACCGAGTCGGTGGTCGGGCGCTATGCGCAGTCGACCCGCCTGAGCCGCTGGACGAATTTGACCGGCAATGCCCAGCCGCTGCTCATTTTCGACTCCCGCGGCTACAGCGTCGACGCCAGCGGCGCCTGGCTTCCCACCCTCTTCTGCGTCAGCGACGCGGAGCTGCCGCAGGTACGGGTGGTGGTGCTGGCCGCCTCGGGGGCCCTGTTGACCCGCAGCCTTCGTACCAACAGCTGTCTTGATCCGCAGGTGACCGCCCTGGCGCCGTGAAGATGGGCCAAACCCTTGCCGCTCGCGCCTCGCGCGGCGTACCTTGACGCCATGGCCAACGACAGTGTCACCGTCACGTTTGCCCGCCTGGTCGAGTTTATCGCCAAAAAGTTTTTGCGCGGGCAGATTTCGTTGGGGGACCTGTTCTCGCTCTCGGACAAGGAGATCGACCTCATCTTTATGATGGGCCATTACCTGTTCAACTACGGCAAATACCAAGCGGCGCTCAACGTCTTCTCGGTTTTGACCATGTACAAGCCCATGGTGAGCAAGTACTGGCGCTCGGCCGGGGCCGCCAACCAGGCGCTCAAAAACTACAAAGAGGCCATTGTCGCTTACGACATGGCGCTGACCACCAACTTCGAGGACGTCATCTCTTACACCTACCGTGGCGAGTCCAAGATCAGCTCCGGCCAGTCCGAGGAAGGCGTCGTGGACCTGCGCAAGGCGGTCGAGGTCGGCCTCGCGAAGCCCTACTACGGCCGCTGGGTCAACCGTGCCAAGACGCTGCTGAGTGTCCGCGGGATCTCGGTCTAAATGGCCCGCATCGGCAACCCCGACCTGCCGCTGCGGCCGCAGGGGCCCTCCCGCTCGCTCGAGGAGGAGCCGGACGAGCGTCCCTCGCGCGGCCGGGAGCAGGCGGACAATCGACGTATGCGCACCCTGCGCGCCGATCTGCAGTCCCTCGAGCAGGAGGCGCCGCGTGCCCCCACGGCGCCGGGTGTTGGCCGCAGCCGCGGCGGGGCCGTGGAGCGCGATGCGCCGCCGAGCCCGCAGGGGCCGCCAGCCCGCAAGATGAGTCAGGCTGAGGCCGAGCGTTTTTTCTCGCAGGCGGGCTTCTCGCGCCTGCAGCGCAAGCGCGGCAAAGGCATCGAGCTCGACCACGTGACCGAGGGCCCTATCCCGCTGCCGCTCGACGAGGTCGACGAGGGCGCCTGGGACCAGGGCAGCCTCGACGAGGCGCAGGAAAAAATTGCCGACGCCAGCGGCCAATTGGGGTCCGTGGTGGCCCAAGTCGCCGACAGCGCCACGGCGGTGCCGGGCAACGCCGGTTTGATGCAGGCATTGACCGCATCGGGCTTTGCGCCCACCGAGGCGGACATCGCGCGCCTCACAGCTCTGCAGGAGGCGCCTGAACAGCCGGAACCGAGCCTCGACGCGGCCCGGGCGCACCTACGCGAGCACTTCGGCGTCGACCTCAGCGCGGTCGAGGGTGGGCCGACCCTGCTCGCCTGTGCCCTGGTGGTGGGGGGCCTGGCCGCCGCGGTGCAGGTCCAGGACGGCGGCCTGCGCCAAGAGGCCTTCGCGGGTGGCATGCACACGCTGATGGAGCGCAGTCAGCAGGCGGTGGGCGATGCACGGGTCATGTCTTCGGGGATCAGCAAACAGCGTGCGGTACAGCGCACGCTGATCCTCAAGCGATAAGCGACGCCTGCGGTAACCATTTGGTCAGCCTGCGTCGTAGATAAGCGTAGCCTGGCATGGGCCGCCGCCAAAAATGTGCAATGGCGGCCTAAGTTGGTAACTTTAGCAGGCAAAGGGCTCGACGCCAGCCCGCACCTCATCTGGAGCAAGTACAAACATGAGCGCAACTTCCTCGGTCAAGAACTCGTCGCTGGACGTCATCAAGCAGCATAAGAACGAAGCCACACTGGTCTCCATCGCCATTGCCGACTTGAAAACGGCAATGGCCAAGCGCGATCCTGCCGCCATCAAGGCGGCGGTCAGCAACCTCAGCGTCGCCCACAAAGAGGCCGCGGCCGTCGTCGCAGGCGTCGATAAAGCGACGAAAAACGGCCACACACTGAACGAGGCGGACAAAACAGCCTACACGCAGGCAAAAGCCGACGTTGCAGAGATCAAGGCCAACGTCTCCTCTTTCAATGCCACGGTGAAAAACGGCGGCAGCGCCGCCAAGCTGACGGTCAAGCCCGACAGCACCATCACCTTGTCGGGGGGCTCGAAGGAGGGGATGATCAGCAGCCTGCCAGAAAACA
>JBBSTS010000157.1:0-4377 GCA_038235675.1 Myxococcota bacterium
CGAGAGCGCCCTGGCGCGCTTGGTCGAGGTCGAGGGGGCCTGTCTGGACGTGGCCACTTTCGTCGTGCTGCGCACTTTGGCCGCCGCCTGGTTTGGCCCGTAGGCGTGGACGCTGCCGCCCACCCAGCTCAGAGCCATCTACCGCAAGAAGGTGGCCAGGGCTCACCCAGACCATATGGAGCGTGCCCTGCACGGCGCAGCCCAAGCTGCGGGGGAGCAGGGCGCCGGCCTTACCGGGGCCGACGCGGCGCACGCTGCTGTCGCTGAGCTGGCCCACACCAACTACTTGGTCTTCGACCGGGTCTACCGACTGTTGTGCCACCCGCGGGTGCGCACCCAATGTGCCGCCTGGGCGGAGCAGCCATTGCCTCTTGCCCTCGCCGGCAGTGCCGTGGCCGAAATGGCGCACCGTGTCCGTGCGGCGGCGGGGGGCAACGGCGGGCTGTGGCTGCGGGGAGCTGAGCTGGCGGCGGCGGCGGTCGCGTGGGCGCCGCGGGCCGAGGCGCGGCTGTTGCACGCAGTGGGCCTCGGCATGCAGGTCGGCCTGCTGATCGCCCTGGTGCCCAACAGCCTGACGGCCCTGCTGCTCGATCAGGTGCTCGACACCCGCATGTTTCGAAGTTACCTGCGTCGGCACTACAGACTGTGTGCTTGGTCCGAGCGGGCGATGGGGTTGGGGCAGTCGTCTGCTCCAGTGGGCTGAACGGCGCACCGGCTAGAGGCGGCGACCGCGCCTCCATGGGGGCTCAGCTCTGGGTCGTACACCAGGGCGGCCTACGGGGTATTGGGCGAGAACCCCTCGGCGGCCAGGTGGGCGGCGCCCTCTTTCAGACGGTTTCCCAGCCGTCCGCCATCTTCTTTCTCGCGCCGTGGTCCTGCACGGCCGCAGTGCCGGGCACGCTGTCGGAAGCGATGCCCGCGTAGAGGCCGCGCGCGACGTGGGCGAAGTGGGGGCGCAGCTTGTTTAGGGCGGCCGCACTCAGGCCGAGCAGCGCGGCGAGCTTGACGGCCCGTACGAGCGTGCTGAAGCCGTTCGCGACAAAGAAGTCGACAAGGCGCCCCTCGGGCATGACGCGGCACAGGACGTTAGGGCTGTGCGTGATCATGTCGTTGATGAAGTGAACGAGCGCGGGCGTTGCCGATGAGACGGTGCCAACCACCGCGGTAGGGGTACCGTTGCGGCACATGGCGTCGAATTGGGCAAGGCCGGCCAGGACCTGTTGCGCGCCTGCGCCGGTATGGTCGGCCAAAACCGCAGCGGCCTGGGTGGCCACTTGGCCTGCGATTTGCGGCAAGGCCGCGGTGGCGCCGGCGAGTTGCGGCAATGGGAGGGCGCCGTTCAAAGCAGAGAGGCCAGACATAGTCACCACCGAGTATGAGGATAGGAGTTTGTACCCGCTTACACGGCCTGCAGGCAACGCGCCGGGTAAAGTTCTGGCGATCGCGAGGCGGGGGCGGGCGGGCGGGCGCTCGGACTCTGTTCGCGCCTCGGCCAGCGCAAGAAGGGATGCGCATCGGCCTCCTTTGCGGTAGGAGGGCGCCCAACTCGGTCCGCGTGCGAGATGCATCAGGTCTAAAATGCCGCTTCGGCGGCCGATATCATGAGGGAACTTAGCATGGCTGATCCCGTTTCAAACCGTCAATCGGAGCGTCCCACACCGGCTTTGCTGACGCATCGCGCCGCGAGCGCACGGTTCTCGCTGCCCGACGTGCGGGGCCCGGATCGCCTTGTGGATGCGGCACTCGAGACGGCCAAACCCCTGCCGGCTTCAACATCACCGGCGAGCCCGTCTTGGCTGCCCGGATTGTCTCCTCCTGCCGCGCTGCGTTCCAGGTCCCGTTCGACGCGCTCGCGGCCTTTGTCCTGCACCGCCGCCGCCGCGCCCCAATCTGCGGAGCCTTCGCGCTTGCCGGGCATGCGTGGTTTCTTGCGCCCAGGCCCCATTGAGTCGTCCTGGGAGCTGCGTTTCGAGCAGGCCCTTGGCGCGTCAGACAGCGATCCCAGGCGCTTTCTCTCTGGCCTGCGCTATTGCGAGGAGCGGGCGCTGTTTTTTCGGCAGCCGCCCCTAGAAGGCTGGCGTGCAGTGACGCAGTGGACCCGCATTCGCGAGGCCAGCGTCCGCGCCGTCCGGAGCTCGAACGGTCCGGCCTTTGAGGCTTTTGTCGACCACTTAGCAGGCGCCACCAAAGTGCGGTGCCGCCTGGAGCGGGCCCTGCGCAACCGCGCCTTGGCCGCGACCCTGCGGCTTCCCTTGCCGGCCCAGGACAGCCTGGCAAGCGCGCTGGCCGCCGTGCGTGATTATCTCTGCACGACCTATCGTCGATTCGAAGCCTGTTTTCATCCCGGCGAGTCGCTTTTTGCTCCCGACTTCTTTTCGCTGCGCCACCTGGTGGCGACGCAGCGCCTGACCTTCTGGGACGCGGTGCTGCTGGCCGATGCCGATCCGGACCTGCCCGAAGCTCGGTCCCTGCTCGCGGCCTACGCTGCCTGCGACGAGACAGAAAGCACCTTGGACAGGGCGCAGGCCCGCAGCGCCCTGGATACTGCCACCCAAGCCTTTTGGGCCACGCCGGCCGGCAAAGCCCTGATGGTTGACTGCGCCCAGCAGCGGCAACAACAAGAAAATAAAAATTTTACACGGGCCTGGGAAAAAATTCCGGCGCGGCTGCATGGGGAGAAGAACCTGCAGGCGCTGCAGACCCAGGAGGCCGACGAGGCCATGGACGAGGCTGCTGACCATGCCCTGCACCACGCACGGAACGGCCTGTCGCTCTGTGCCCTGGGCCAGGCGACAGGGCCGGGTTTTACCACCCAGCTGTTCGAGGGACTGAAAGTTCACTATCAGGAAGCCAAACAGCGTTTGGCCCTGCGCCTGTTGGCTATGGACCCAGGGGACGGGCGCGGCAGCCGGCACTGGAGTGCCGACACGCAGACCAGCTGCACCCTCGAAGAAATCTACGCCATGGGCGATGGCCTCTACGAGCTGGCGGCGCGCGAAGCAGCTTTTCACGTTTCTTTGCCTCGTACCCTGCTGCGACGGGTAGACTCTCTGCGCCAGCGGCTGTTGCGTCAGCGCATTGGGGATACGTCTTCGCCGGCAGGGCAATTCCTTTACAACACCGTCTGTTTGACCCTGCGCGACCAGCTGCACCAGGCGAAGCAGAGCGTCGGCAGCGAGGGGCCGGCTCATCAAGTCAAAAATTTACTAAAGGAGGCCTGTCGTCTGGAGGGTTGTAAGGAGCAAATCGACAGGCTCTACGCCCTGCTCGATGCGCCCAACCAGACGGCCGGCGAATTTGTGGCGTTGGCGGATGTCGGCGCCTGCTTCCCTGCCGGGACGACCCTGCTGTCGGCACATGCGCCGGCTTTTCGAGCGCCCATGGCGCTCGAGGCGCTGCCCAGCGCCATGGGCGAGGCGTTGATAGACCGCGCTTCGCAACTGATCTGGCAGCGTTTGGATAAACTGCTGGCCACCCTGCACGCCTACTTCGGACGTTTTGGCAGCCTGGTGGAACAGCCCAGCCAGGGCGATGAGGCGCGGGTGGCCAAAGCCTTGCGCAACGCCCAGGCTATGGCGGCGCATTTTCTCGCTTATTTAGACGATCCGGCGCGCTCCGATGCAGCCAAAGAAAAACTTCCCCAGATGATCAGACGCTGGCTGCACCGCCTGGTCGAGGAGCAAGCTAGTTTTCCCGCGGAATACCGCAATATTTTATTGGACGCAGCGGAGCTCGGCCTGGCCTATCGCTTCTGCCTCAGTGAAATGGTCATGTTGGCGGAACTGATGCCCGAGGCGCCCGGATCGGCAGCGCTGATTGCCGCCCTACAAAACGCCGAGTCAGGGGGCCGTGGGGTGGATCTGCCGCCCGGCCGGCAGGGTTACCCCTGGGACCTGCCAGCCGAGCTGCAGGGGGCCATGGACGGGTTCAGCGCCCAGCGTTGGGTCTGGGAACAACAGGAAATGGCCCTGTGCGACCAGGTTGGCAAGCATTTGCACCAGCGGCATGCGATGGTCGAGCAGTATTACGGCGCGCCTTCCTGGACCTATTTTCACGGAGCCACCTTGGAGATCAACAGCCTGGTAGATGGCGCCTGGACTTCCTTGCATGCGACCCTGGCTCCCGGGCGCCCCCTTGGCTTCTCGAGCGCCCCCGCCAGCGACGCCTCCTGGAACTCCTTCGCGGAGGTGCAGACCTCGGAATTCAGCCTTCTCGACAGCGAGGAAGAAGCCTCCCTACGGGATGGGCAGGCGGGCGCCCAGATGGTCCGCAACAGTCATCTGGAGCTGTGTAGCGCGCGGGCTCGCCTGGCCGACGTCTTTTATCTCCCGCCCGCGACGGTTCTGTTGCCCAGTCGGCTGCGCCAGAGCCTCGAGC
>JBBSTS010000158.1:0-4357 GCA_038235675.1 Myxococcota bacterium
CGATGAAGGGCTGGCCGTCGGCGATCATGGGGCCTCCGGCGGCGGCAATAGGGCATCGCGCTGCAGGTGGCGCTCGAGGCGATAGCGCCAGCGGCACAGCAACAGGTAGGCGGCCAAAAAGGCAAAGGCGTTCAGGCGCAGAGCCAACACCATCGCCGGGGCCATGGTGGCGGGGCTGGACTGAACCTGGTGCAGGGTGCTCCAAAATTTGACCGCGAACCACACGAACGGCAGCCCCGTCGAGGCCAAGATGGCGACCAGGGCTGAAAACAGTGCCCGTCGCTCGCCTGCGGGCGCCAGGGCTCGCAGGGCCAGATAGCCGGCAAAGCTGCAGCCTAAAATGGCGGCGGTGGTCAGACGCGGGTCCCACGTCCAGTAGACCCCCCAGGTGGGGCGTCCCCAGATGGAGCCGGTGGCCAGCAAGATGAAATTGAGCACCACCCCCACCTCCGTCGACGCGGCCGCCAGGGCGTCGGCGCGCAGATCGCCGCCGTAGAGGTAAACGACGCTGGCGAAAAAAGTGACCAAAAAAGCCACCAGGGTCAGCCATGCCGCCGGCACGTGCACGAACATGATGCGGTAGACCTCGCCCATGTCGCGCTCTGATGGCGCCGCCACCAGGCCGGCGTAGAGTCCCGCCGCCATCAGCAGCGCCCACAGCGCCAACATGCCCCATTCGCCGCGGCTCACCCCTACCATCCGTCCACCACCCGGCCAAAAAGTCCCGCACATAGCACCCAGTATAAGGCATTAAAACCGCCGAGCATCGTAAGCCACGGCAGCAGTTCCGCAAACGGGTCGCCGCCGCTGAGCAAAACCGTCGCCTTGATGGCGGCCAAGAGCGGCGGCACCAGCAGCGGAAAGAGCAACAGCGGCAAAAGCAGTTCGCGGCTGCGGGCCTGGGCGCACAGCGCGGCGTAGAGGGTGCCCGGCGCCGAGATCGCCGCGGCCCCCAGCCCTATGACGCCGGCAAGGGCCGCCACGCCGCCGGGATGGCGCAGTGGCGCGCCGTATAGGCCGCCGGCGCCGACCGCCACCAGCAGGCCCAAGGCCGTCAGCAGCAGGGCGTGGCAGGCGGCCTTGCTCAAAAAGAGCAGCCAGCCGGGGACCGCCAGGAGCACCAAACCCTCCATGGCGCCGTGGGCGAATTCGCCGCGCATCGCCTCGCCAAGGGTCAGGGTGCTGGCAAAGAGCAACGCTATCCAGCCGAGGCCCGGCGCCACCTGTGCCAGCAGCGCCGCCTGCGGCCCCACCGCGAATGCCAGCAGCACCAGAACGACGGCGGCAAAACAGCCGAAAGCGAGCAGCTGCGCGCCACTGCGCCAGGCGACCTGCAGCTCCTTACGCAGCAGCCCCTGCAGCTGGGTAAGGGCGGTGGCGCTCATGCGGGCTCGGCGGCGGTGGCAGCGGCGGCCGGCAGCGGCGCCGGCGACAGGCCGCGGACGCTCAGGTGCAGGTGGCGGTCGGCGAGGGCGGCGAGGCGGATCAGGTCGTGCGAGCAGAGGATCAAGGTGCGGCCGTCGCGGTGCCAGCCCGCGCACAGGCGCTGCAGCAGCGCCACGCCGTCGACATCCAGCTGCGTCAACGGCTCGTCGAGCAGCAGCAGCTCGGGGTCGAGCAACACCAGGCGGGCCAGCGCGAGTCGACGCTGCATGCCGGCAGAAAAATCACTCAGCGGCAGGTCGCGGGCCGCCTCCAGCCCCACCTCCGCCAGCCGCCGCGGCACCTGCGCCAGCGCCGCCGGACGGCGCAGGCGGCAGACCATCTGCAGGTTCTGCGTCGCGGACAGCGGCGCGTACATGGCGTGGGCGTGGCTGAGCAGGCCAATGCGGCCGCGCACCTGCTCGGGGCCCTGCAAAACGTCGCGGTCGAACAGGCGCAGGCGGCCCCAGCTGGGGCGCAGGGCGGTGGCGAGGATGCGCAGCAGGGTCGTTTTGCCGGCGCCGTTGCTGCCACTGAGCAGCAAGGTTTCACCGCGCGTAAGCGTCAGGGTGGCGCGCCGCAAAACCCAGTGGTCGGCAAAGCGGTGGGCCAGATCGACGGCCTGGAGCAGCGGCGGGGGCATGCGCGATAGCTAATCGGCTTGCGCTGCCTTCGCAAGCTGATACACCGGCGCCCGCATGCAGCCTGCCGCTTTTGCAGAGGACGTCGCCCTGAAGCGCTGGCTGGTCGACGACCCCGATCCACAGGCGCGCTTGCTCTATCGCGCCGCCGAGAACGCTGCCGCGGCTGGCGACCGTGAGCCCCTTCGACGCCTGTTCGGCAGGCGGTTGGGGCTCGGCACCGCCGGCATGCGTGGCCCTTTTGGGCCTGGTCCCGCAGGCATCAACCGTCTGACCCTGCGCGACGTCACCACCGCCTTCGGTGATATGCTGCGTGACGCGGCGGCGGGTGAGGGCGCCGTCGCCATCGCCTACGACGCACGCCCGCAGGGCGCCTGCTTTGCCGCCGACGCGGCCGCCGTCTTGGGCGCCCAAGGATTCGAGGTCGTGCTGTTCGCCGAGCCGACGCCGACGCCGCTGCTGGCTTACTGCGTCCGGCAGCAGAAGTTGATCGCCGGCATGATGATCACCGCCAGCCACAACCCGGCCAGCGACGGCGGCGTCAAACTCTTCGGCGCCGATGGGGCGCAGCTCGGCGGCGCGCAGGAGGCGCAGCTCGAAAAGGCCCTCGCCGCGGCAGCCAGCCGCAGCCCGGTCCTGGGCGATTTGGCGGCAGCGCGTGCCGCCGGCCGCTGTCGCCCGCCGGCAGCAGATCTGCCGGCGGCCTACCTCGCCAGCCTGACGCCGCCAGCCGCCCTCTTAAAACCCCACCCGAAGGGTGTGGCGCGCCTGCGCATCGCCTACAGCGCCCTGCACGGCGTCGGCGGCCGCTGGGTGGAGGCGGCACTGCGCGACGGACCGTTCGAGCTCCATGTGGTGGCCGAACAGCAGCAGCCGGACGGGCGCTTCTTGGGCCTGCCGCAGCCCAACCCCGAGCTGCCGGAGGCGATGGCGGCGGTGCGCACGCTTGGCCAGCGGGTCGGGGCGGACCTCGTGCTGGCCAACGATCCGGACGCCGATCGCTTGGCGGCGGCAGTCGCCGATGGCCACGGCGGCCACCTGCGCCTGGATGGCAACCAGGTCGGCCTGCTGCTCGCCGACTGGATTGCCGAGCAGCCCCTCCGGCCGCAGGCGATGGTCACCACCCTCGTCTCGTCGCGCCTGCTCGCTCGCCTGTGTCGGGCCCGCGGCCTGACCTACGTCGAAACCTGGACGGGCTTCAAGCACCTAGCGGCGGCAGCGCGGGCGCAGCGCCAGGCCGGCGTACCCTGCAGCTTTCTCTACGAGGAAGCGTTGGGGTACTGCGTCGACGTCCATGGCGCCGACAAAGACGGCATCGCGGCGCTGCGCTGGCTGGCGCAGCTGGCGGCGCAGCAAAAGGCGCGGGGCAGCAGCTTGTTGGCGCGCTTGTCGCGTTTGTACCGTGAGCTGGGGCTGTGGCTCTGCGGTCAACAGACGCTGAGCTTGGCGCCGGGCATCGCCGGCGGCGCCGCCGGCTGGTTGGCGCGTTTGCCCAAAGCGCAGCTCGCCGGCCACCCGGTCGAGGCGCTCGAGGCGCTGCTGCAGGGCCACGGAGCTGCCAAGCCGCCGCACACCGCAGCGGCCGACCTCTACATCTACGCCCTGGCTGGCGGCGCCCGCGTCGTGCTCAGGCCATCGGGCACCGAGCCGAAAATGAAAATCTACTACGAGCTGCCGGTGGACGCCGCTGCGTCGCTGCCCCTCGAAGAGGCGCGCAGACTCGGCCAAGCCCAGTTGCAGGCGCTGATGGCCGCCCATCGCGTCGAGCTGCTCACCTGTTGTCCTAGTGCGACAAAAGCGCTTGCTATCGACTCGGGACCTCGGTAGAAAATAGTCTAAATGTGCGAGAGGTCCGAAGAAAAACCATGGCGACAGCGCGCTGGTAAAATGCGATCGGCATCCTCAGCAAGAATTTATCTCTGCGAACAGTTGGGACTTTAAGCTGCTTATTATGCAGCAACAAGGAAGTGCGTCATGGAAGAACGTGGCAAGCGTGGCACAGTTAAGTGGTTCAATGACAGCAAGGGATTTGGCTTCATCACCCCGGAAGATGGTGGTGAGGATGTATTTGTCCACTTTTCCGCGATCCTCGTCGAAGGCTTCAAATCCTTGGCAGAGGGTCAACAAGTAGAATTCGACGTGGTGCGCAGCGAAAAAGGCCTGCAAGCCAAAGCCGTTCGTGCCATCGGCGCCTGATTTTTTATAGGTCGAGCAAACGAAAGTCGATCGCCTCGTCGATATGACGGCGGTGCAGTTGCGCATCGCCCGGCATATCGGCCAAGGTCCGCGCCACC
>JBBSTS010000159.1:0-4349 GCA_038235675.1 Myxococcota bacterium
CAAGCCCCCGGCTTCAGCCGTGGGGAGGAAGTCAACATCTCAGCGATGCGCGGCACCTGTCATCGGAGGTTGAGCGGTTGGCGGGCGATTTTGCCGCGAGCGCGCCGGTCAATAGGCTGTTCATCGACGAGATCACCGCCGTCGATGGCTGGCAAAAAGGCCTCAAGAGGGTCTTGGATTGCGGCGACTTGCGCGACGTCTTGGTGGTCGCGACCGGCTCTCATGCGCGCGATCTGCGCCATGGTAGAGAGCGCCTGCCTGGCAGGCGCGGGCGCCTGAGCCGCACGGACTACGTGTTTGCGCCACTGAGCTACGGGCAATTTGCACGTAAGGTCCGACCACGTCTCGACGACGCCACGCTGACAGCCTATCTGTTGGGCGGTGGCTCGCCCATCGCGAGCAGTGAGCTATACGCCACGGGACGCCTGCCGGAGTGGGTTCTCCAAAGCACCCGTGACTGGCTTTTGGGCGAATGTGCCAGGGCCCGGCGCACCCGCCGCAACCTCGTCGAGATCATGCAACAGCTGCACATCCACGGGGGCACGGCGCTGGGCCAGACGAGGCTGGCACGCGAAGCGGGTTTGGCCAACAACACCGTGGCGGCCGAGTGGATCGATCTGCTCGCCGATTTGCACTGCGTGGGGGTCGCAGCCGCTTGGGACATAAGCAAGCGCCGCGAAGTTGCGCGACGGCCGGCCAAATTTCCATTCGTCAACTTGCTGGCGGCCGGCGCCTGGGCACCGACAGCAGCGCGCAGCTGTGAGGAGTTTCAGCAGCAGACGCCAGCGCAGCAGGGGCTGTGGTACGAATGGGCCGTGGCACAGGAGCTGTTTCGCCGTGCTGCGGTGGCAGAAAAATCTGAGCCCGAGCGCTTGGTCTACTGGCAGGATGGCAAGCACGAGATATATTTCATAGGTTCCGAGGACCAGCACCTCGAGGTCAAACGCGGCAAAGCCTCGCCGCTAGAATTTGACTGGTTTCAGTCGCGCTTCCCAATGGGCCACCTCACCGTGATCTGCAGCACGCCCTTTGAGACCGACCACGTCAAAGGGATCACGCTGGAGACTTTTTTAGAGGCTGGCGCCTAAGGCGAAAAGGTAGCACCCGCTGCATCCAGAGATGCGCACTAAGCTACCGAACCACGTTGCGCTGATCGTGCTCGAACGCATCCGCAAACGCGTCGAGCTGCCGCGCCGTCATCCCCAAATCTTTTCCTTCTGCCCGCCAGCTCGCCAGCTCGCCAGCTCGCCACCGCATCGTTGAGCTCGATGAGGATCTCTTTGGCCAGCGCCGCGTCGACGTTGAAGTGACCAGCACAGCTCAGCAGCGCAGCAATAGAAGCCGCGGGGCCCGAATCTTCTGATATCCACGTTTTTAGATCACGCAGCCGCCGCGGAAAAGGATTGATGTCAAACGCTGGCGCCAGGGTCCATCCGTCGCCAGAGTTCTCGCAGATCCTTTTCTGGCCGCGCCCCATGATTGCGCAGCGCCTGGGCGACTTCGGTATAGGCATGCTCGCCTTGGCCGTCCGCCTGCGCGCCGATGAGGCTGGCTGCGGAAATGTAGGGAAGGCGCTGTCCGTGAGGGTTGCGGTCGAAGCGCTTGATCAACGCGACGGGCGTATCGACGCAGCGAACCAACCTTGCCTCCGCAGCGTCGATGCCCGCCTTGCGCGCCAGGCGAAGGGTGAGGACCTCTGCTTGGGTGACCGCGCGCTCGTCGGTGACGCTTGGAAACTTTCCCAAGCAGAGGGCACCTGCCTCATCTACCACCGTGCACTTTGGTCGCATGCCTCCCAAAGAGGTCGCATGGCCGCGCAAAAAAGCCAGATCAGATGCTGTTTCGTCCTCGCGCTCCAACGCCTGCGAAGCGCTGAGAAGGGACGCCAAGTCTACCGCGGGAGGCACACCGCGGCCTTTTTCCGGCGGCGTGCGCTGAAAATTGCCCTTTTCATCACGCAATCGCAGAGCTCCGACGCGAGCATGGTCGTCTACCGCCAGAAGAAAATCTAGGGCACTTAAATCTTCCCGCTGGGCGCCTCTGCTTTGGACAGGAGCGCCCTGGAGGCTTTTGATGTGGTCACGGACGATCACCCTACGGGCCCATCCATCCGGCTCCGTGTCTGCCAGGGCGGCGAAGAATATGGAGGCCCCCTGCGCCCGGGCAGGATACTGCCTACCCGCCATCAACGGTAGGCCGGGGTCGAGGGCGAAGCTCTGCGTCCTTTCCAGCCACCGCGCTGAGTACTGAAAACAAGCGTTCTCGCGTCGCCCCTGGCGATTGAAAAAAAGCCGTCCGATAACGGAGGCCTCTTCCCCAAGACAGACCGTCAACGTCCTCGCTACCATCCCGACTCATCCTGCTTTTTCTTGCGGATCCGCCGCGGGACCTGGGTGTAGTCCAGCAACAGACCGCGCTCGTCGTTCTTCGGGTCGACGCTGTCCGTCAACGCACTGCCGAACCCTAAGACCTCGAGGGCCATGGCGTAGATGCCCATGGCCACGGTCGGATCGCCCTTCTCGATCCGCGCATAGGTGCTCTTCGAGACGCACAGGCGCTCTGTCATCGAGGCGACCGTTAGCCGCCGTTTGCGGCGAGCCAGAGACAGATCGCTGCCGAACTGACGCAAAGAGCGACGCAACGGGGTGGGGAGGATGTCAAACAGACGAGAGCGCATATTAAAAGCTATACATCATACTTTAAAAGACATAAAGACTCATGCATCAGCGATAAAAGAGGGCGCCCTCAACGCTGACAGCGTTGAGGCACAGCAGCGGGTGCTGCAGGCCAAGAAACGGCTTTCGCGACGCCCCTCAGCCGCGCCTGCGCAGGCGAAAAGGCAGCAGCAGCTGCACCCAGCGTTTGCCGAAGCGCTGCAGGTCGACCTGCTCGTGCATCGCCGACAGGCCCTCTCCTTCCCAATCGAGCTCCACCAGCGAGCGGGCGTAGAAGGGCGTGTCCTCGAGGCAGCGACGCTCGCGGGCGACGCCGCTGCTGTGGCGCGCCACGCCCCATTGGGTCGTCGGCAGGGGCTGCGCCGACGGCCAGGCGGCCGGCTGACGGGCGCCATCGGCGGCGAAAAGCTGGGCGTGGCTCACCCCCTGCTCGGCCTGGCGCGCCTTGACGCGGTAGTGCACCAAAGTGCCGCGCCGATGCCAGGCGCGCTGCCAGCTCCAGCCGCTGAAGGCACGCCCGAGCGGCTCGGCGCCGTGGTTGGCGTCGTGGTAGGCGCGCCCCTGCCACAAAAGGGGCGGCGCGCTCAGCGCCACCTCGACGCGGGCACAGGGCGCCACCGGCCACCACCAGTGGGGCTGGCTGGCGTGCAGCGGCAGGGGGGCGTCGCCGCCCTCGGCGGCGGCGGGCGCCGACGGCGTCAGGCGGACGCTGCCGCGCAGAGGCCGCCCCCACGGCAGGGTGCGCTCGTCGAGCTCGACGTGCAGGCTGCCATCGCGCCAATAGAGGCGGCTGTTGCCCACCTGCAGCGTCGTCGCCGAGCGCTGGGCCTGGCCGTATTCGGTGAAGCCCCAGGTGCGTCGACGACGGCGGTAGAGGGCGACGTTGAGGGCGCAGTGGCGCAGCGGATCGGCCGCATCGCCGGGGGACGGCCAGCAGGTGCGGTGATAGTGCGGTGAAAAAACGCTGCCGACGAAGGCAATGATCGTCAGGGCTTCTTGGCCGTCGTCGCTTTCGGCGTCGAGGTACCACCAGGCATAGCCGCCGAAGGGAAGCTGCTTGTCGAAGGGCAGTCCGCGGCCAGCGCCTCGGCTGCCCAGCGGCCGCTCAGCGCCGCCATCGGCACCCCTGGCCCCGGGTGCACGTCGCCGCCACAGAGGTAGAGCCCCGGCAGCGGTCCGCGGCTGCCGGGGCGCAAAAAGGCGCTGGCCCAGCTGTGCGGCGGTGCGCCATAAATTGCTCCAGCGCTGGCGGCAAAACGCGCTGCGAAGTCGCTGGGCAAGACGACCCCAGCCTCCTCTTGCGGCTGCAGGCGCAGGCCACAGCGCTGCAGCTGGTTCAAGATCCGTTGACGGCATAGATGCGGCTCCAAAGCCTGCGCCCCGGGGACGGCGCTGGGCGCGTTGATGAGGCAGAATATTCGTTCGGGTCGTGCGCCTGGGAGCTGGGGGCGCGCACCGACGGTGGCGTCGCTGTCGCCCTGGGCAGCCGACGATCCCCCCTCCCCTTGCCGGTCGCCAGCACAAAGGTAAACGGTGGGTCGGTCGCAGATCGCTCGACGGCCAAAGATGGCGGCAAATTCCGCCTGCGGATCGTCGCCGAAGAAGACGTTGTGGTGCGCCAGCGGCGCCGTCGCAGCGTTGTCCTGCTCAACCGTTGCCAACGCAGTCCAGGTC
>JBBSTS010000160.1:0-4348 GCA_038235675.1 Myxococcota bacterium
CAGCGCCTCGAGAGCCTGCTTGGGAACCTCGACAAATTCGTCGGCCACCTGGACACGGTGATGATGGACTCCAGCAAACCCATGCGCGGCCTCATCGCCGACGTGCAGCACACCGCCGTCGCCATCGGCGACGCCGCACGCAGCGCCCAGTCGACCCTCTTCGTCGCCCGCCATGGCATCGCCACCGTCGAGCAGGCGGCGGTGCACACCCTCGAAGCGGTGCAGCGGCCGCTGCAGTCCATCGACCCGGAGGAGGTGGCCGTGGGGGTTCATGAGCTGGTCGGCGCCACCAGGGCGGTGCGGGAGCGCCTCTCGGCCGCCGAGGCTGGGCGGGCAATCACGGCGCTGGGGCAGACGCTGCGCGAGGTCAACCACGTGATCGAGGACGTCGACTTGGCGGTGCGCTCCGGCCGGGAAGACTTCGTTGCCGGCCTGAGCACCCTGCGCGCCGCCATCGAAGATCTGCGCGAGTTCAGCCGCATCTTGGCACAAAACCCGTCGGTGCTGGTCCGCGGCCGCGTGGAGGCGGAATGAAACGTGCCCTTTGCCTGTTGCTCTGCGGGCTTGGCTGCGGCTGCTTCGGCCAGGTCAACGAGCCGCTGCGACACTACTACACCCTGCACCTCGAGCCGCTGCAGCCGGTGGCGCTGGCGCAGGTCCCCGGCCTGTTGCGGGTGCGCGATTTGGAGGCCCAAAACGCTTACGACCGCTTTCAGTTCGTCATCCGCCATAGTCCCTACGAGCTGCTCTATCGCAACCGCGAGGTGTGGGCGATCAAACCCAACCAGATGATCAGCGACATGGTCGCCGCGGGCCTGGCCGAGCAGGGGGCCTTCGCGGGGATCAGCCGCGACCTGTCGGAGCGGCGGCCGGACTTTGTGATGTCCGGCGAGCTGCACAGCATCGAGATCTATGAATTGGACGGCGGCTGGCTGGCGCACGTCGACTTTTCCCTGCAGATCACCCACTTCGAGAGCGGCAAGCTGCTGTGGACCTACCACTTCGATCAGCGCCGACCCTTCGCGCAAAAAGACTTTGCCGCTGGCGTGCGCACCATGTCCGAGCTCGTGACCCAGGCGATTCAAGAGGCACTGCAGTCGCTGCAGCTGGGCAAGCACACCTCGCCTCGCCCCCCCTAACCCCTCCCGGGAGCCCCCTTGAATAAGCTGCTGCGGTTTTTTGGCATCGCCTTTATTTTCACTTTTATCTTGCCGGCCATCTTGGCCGCCTGGTCACTGCTGCACACCCCGTCGCTGCCGTCCAAGAGCGTCCTGCACGTGCGCCTCGATGGGCCACTGCCGGAGCTGGCTAGGCCCAGCCTTACCAATTTGTGGGCCGAGCGCATGGGCGACAGCCTGCACGACGTCGCCGTCGCCATCCGCGCTGCCGGCCACGACGACAAGATCGTTGGCCTGGTGCTTGACGTGCGCACCAACGCCCTCGGCATGGCCCAGCTCAGCGAGTTGCGCGCCGCCCTGCGCAGCTACCAGGCCAGCAAGAAGATGAACCTGGCCTACCTGCAGCCGAGCGAAACAGGCGGCACAGTCGACCGGGCCTACGCCCTGGCAACCGCGGCAGAGCGCGTCGTGCTGGCGGCCCCAAGCGAGCTGGCGCTGCAGGGTCTGCGCGCCGAGGTGCCTTTTTTGCGCGAGACTTTCAAGCGCCTGCACGTCCAGCCCACCACCGAGCAACGCTACGAGTACAAGACCTTCGCCAACACCTTCACCCAGCAAGGCTTTACCCCCGAGCACCTCAGCTCCCTCAAGGACGTGCTCGACGACGTCCAGGAAACCCTTTTGCAGTCAATCGCCGAGGGCCGCCACGTCAGCCTGAGCGAGGTGCGCAGCTGGGTTCTGGGGGCACCCTGGGCGCCGCAGGCCGCGCTCACCGCCAAGCTCGTCGACCGCACCGGCTACTGGGACGACGTGGTGGCCGAAACGGAGGCGCTGGCCGGACGCAAAGACGCCCTGATCGATCTGGGCACCTACCAGGCGCGCCGCAAGCACCCCAGCGGCGGCCCCAAGGTGGCCTTCATCGTCGCCAGCGGCGAGATCCGCACTGGCGACGCCGGCCGCAGCCCCCTCGAGCCCAGCAGCAAAATGGGCTCGGACACCCTCACCGAGGCGCTACGCGACGCACGGGCCGACGCGCCGGACGCCATCTTGTTGCGGGTCGACAGCCCCGGCGGCTCCTGGGTCGCCAGCGACCTCATTCGCCGTGAGGTGCAGCTCTGCCGCGAGGCCAACCTGCCCGTGGTCGTCTCGATGGGCGACGTCGCCGCCTCGGGCGGCTACCTGATCGCCACCGAGGCCGACCACATCGTCGTCGAGGCGGGCAGCATCACCGGCAGCATAGGCGTGGTCGCCGCCAGCTTCGCGGTGCGCGAGGCGCTGCACCACTTCGCCGGCATCAACGTCGGAGTCTACGAGACCCTGCCGCATCCCGGCAGCCTGAATATGCTCGACCCGCCGACGCCGGCCGACCGCAGCCGCCTGAGCCGCACCCTCGACGGCATCTACGATGAATTCGTCGGCCGCGTCGCCAGCACCCGCCACAAGAGTCGCGAGCAGATCCACGCGTTGGCCAAAGGCCGGATCTGGTCTGGCCGCCAGGCGGTCAAAAACGGCCTGGCCGACGAGGAGGGGGGGATCCACACTGCACTGGCCTACCTGCGTCGCCGCCTCGACCTCGCGGTCGATGCACCGCTGCAGCTGCGCACCTATCCCGAGCCGCAGACGCCCTTCGACGTGGTGCGCGACTACATCAGCAGCGAGGTGCGCATCGCCCACGACGGCCAGGCGCGGGGCGTGCTTTTGGGCCGCTTAATCGAGGTGGCGCAGAGCATCTTCTCTGCCGCGGCAGGGCCGACGGCGCGCCTGCCCCTGGGGCACCAGCCGGCGCCATAAGTAAAAGGATTAGAAGTCGGCGCGGTAGAGGTCCATGTCGGCCGGGTTGAGTTCGGCCTTGTCCGGCGCCACGTCCTCTGGCTCGGTGCCAGTGCGGTACCACTCCAGTACGTGGCGACCGCCCTTGCGCGCCAGCAAGCCGGTCTCCGGATCAATGGCCACCTGCACCACGCCTGGCGGGGCGACGAAGTCGCCGTGGACGATGCGCCGGGCCGGCGTGGTGGTGTGGTCCAGTAGAGCCTGCTGCATGAAATAAACCCAAGCCGGCAGCGCCGTGCGCGCGCCCTGCTCGTTGATCCCCAGCGGCCGCTCGTTGCGGTCGTGGCCCACCCAGACGCCGGTGACCATGTGGCGAGTGTAGCCCATGAACCAGGCGTCGTAGGAGTCGTTGGTGGTGCCCGTCTTGCCGGCGATCACCTGGCCGATGTGCGAGGCGGCCATGCCAGTGCCGGATTCGACGACGTTTTTCAGGAGGCTGGTCATGATGAAGGCGGTGGGCCGATCGAGCACCTGGCGCCCCGGCGCCACCAGGGTGCGGTAGGCGCGATCGAGGCGGCTGGTGGCGTCGAGCGTCGGGTCGAAGGCGGCGCTCCCCTCCTCGACGACGTTGCCGAAGCGATCGACGATGCGGCGTACAAAACGCAGCGTGCGGCGCTCCCCGCCTTGGTTGAGGGTGGTGTAGAGGTTCATCAGGTCGAGCAGGGTGGTACAGGAGGAGCCCAGCGCGGTGCCCAGCTCACGCTTGAGGGGGGTACCTATCCCCAGGCGCACGGCATTTTTGATCATGTCGTCGATGCCCACCGCCTCGGCGATGCGTATCGCTGGGGTGTTGATCGAATCTTTGAGGCAGGTACGCATGGGCAGTCGGCCGCGAAACTGTGCTCCGGCGTTGTTCGGCTTGTAGCGCACGGCGTTGTCGAAATCGTCGTAGACCACCGGCTTGTCGTCGATGAGGGTCGAGGGGGTGTAGTCAAATTTGTCGATCGCGGCGGTGTAGACCACCGGCTTAAAGACGCTGCCCGGCTCGCGGCAGGCCTGGATGGCGCGGTTGTAGCTGGACGCGTCGAAGTCGTAGCCGCCGATCTGCACCCGCATGTAGCCGGAGCGCGGGTCGACGGCCATGATCGCCCCCTCGGTGATGGGCTCCTGCTCCAGGGTAAATAAAGGGCCATCGTCGGGCAGCTCCTCCCGGCCGACGCTGCCGTGCACGTCTTTTTGCAGCGCTGCCGCGGTGGTGGGTGACACCGAGAGGACGTCGCCGACGTGCAGGGCGGTGCGCACGTCGGTGAGGTAGTGGGCCTCGACGCGCTCGAGGGGGTTGGGGGCACGCGCCCAGCGCATGCCAGCCAGCGGCAGCAGCCCCAGCTTGCCGCCGATGTCGAGCAGGGCGACGCTGCCGTCGGAGAAAAAAGCGGTGACCACGGCCAGATAAGTCTGGCCGG
>JBBSTS010000161.1:0-4316 GCA_038235675.1 Myxococcota bacterium
AGCGGCGGCGCTCGACGCAACAGTCGACATAAGTCTGCATCAAGGTGTTGGCAGCCGTTGCGTGGCTGGCGGCCTGTTGGGCCAGGCTGCCCTGCTGCCGGGCCGCCAAGATGGCCTGTTGCTCGCGCGTGCACATGGCGACAAATTCGGCCACCCAATGCGCCTGGCCCGGATGCAGGGGCTGCAGCGCCCGCTGACTGGCCTGCAGCTGCGCACCTATCTCTGCGAGCAGGCCAAGGTCGCGACCTGCCCGCCCCTGGCCGGCGAAGTGGCGGCTGTAGCGGTGCATCATCAGGCTGGCGCGCTGGGCAAGATGCGCGGTCGCCCTGCCCCGCGGCCCCGCCTCCTGTAGCGCCGCCTCGAGCTGCGTTTGTTCCCGGCGCAAAAGGGCGGCCTGCTCGCGCGCCGCCCTGACCTGATCGGCATCGTCGTAGGAGCGCGCCAGCTGCTCGATCTCCTCGAGTTCCACCAGCAGGGAGGTGAGGATGTGCGGATCGCGGGTCAGCCGTACCTGGCCGGCGAAGTGCAGGCTGTACTGCTGCGCACACGCCGACAGACGCTCCCCCAACTCTGCGCTGACTCTCACCATCCCCTTGATGTGGCATGGCCCGGCGAGGCGCGCAAGGCGCCGACGGGGCTGGCGCCGGCAGACATTTCACTGCTATGCCTCGGCCGCCATGCACCCTCCTTCTGCGCAGCGGCGCACCTTCGCCATCATCTCCCATCCCGACGCCGGCAAGACGACGCTGACCGAAAAACTGTTGCTCTACTCGGGCGCCATTCATCTGGCCGGCTCGGTCAAATCGCGCCGCGCGGCGCGGCATGCGGTGAGCGACTGGATGCAGATGGAGCAGGAGCGCGGCATCTCCATCACCTCTTCGGTCCTGCAGTTCGAATTTCGCGGCAGCGCCCTGAACCTGCTGGATACCCCGGGCCACGCCGACTTTTCGGAGGACACCTACCGCACCTTGGCCGCCGTCGACTCGGCGGTCATGCTCATCGACCACGCCAAGGGGGTGGAGGCGCGCACCCTCAAGCTCTTCGAGGTCTGCCGCATGCGCAAGCTGCCGGTGGTCACCTTCATGAACAAACTCGATCGCGAGGGCCTGGCCCCCCTCGAGCTGCTCGACCGCATCAGCCAGGCGCTCAAGCTGCGGGTGGTACCCCTGAACTGGCCGGTGGGCATGGGGCGCAATTTTCTCGGCACCGTCAACCTCGCCGACCGCATGCTGTCGCTGTTCAAGGCCGAGGAGCACGGCGCCCTTGCGGCCGGCGTCACCTGCCTGCCGCTCGCCGAGGCCGGCGAGCTTTTGGGGGCCGAGCAATTGGCGCAGGTTGAGGAAGACTTGGCCCTGCTGGAGACGGCCGGCGACGCCTACAGCCACGCCGACTTCATGGCGGGCGAGCTTAGCCCAGTGCTGTGGGGCTCCGCGATGACCAACTTCGGCGTCGGCGAGCTGTTGCAGTACCTCGCCGCCCACGCCGCGCCGCCGGGCCCGCGCACGACGCTGCAGGAAGAGGTCGTCCGGCCAGAAGATGAAGAGTTTTCCGGGTTCATCTTCAAAATTCAGGCCAACATGAACCTGCGCCACCGCGACCGCATCGCCTTTATGCGCGTGGTGTCGGGGTGCTTCGAGCGCAACATGCAGGTGATCATCGGCCGCAACGGCCAGAGCCTGCGGCTGGCCAAGCCGCACTCGTTCATGGCCCAGGAGCGCAGCATCGTCGAGCAGGCCTATCCCGGCGACATCGTCGGCCTGTACGATCCGGGCGTGCTGCGCATCGGCGACACCCTCTGCGCCCACGTCGCGCGCCAATTCGCCGGCATTCCGCGCTTCGCGCCGGAATTTTTTGCGCAGCTGCAGCTGCTCGATCCGCTCAAGCGCAAGGCCCTCGAGACCGGCCTGGCCCAGCTCGCGCACGAAGGGGTCATTCAGGTCTTCTACCGCCCGGAGATGGGCCGCCAGGACCCCTACCTGGGCGCCGTCGGCCTGTTGCAGTTCGAGGTGCTGGTCCAGCGGCTCAAAAACGAATACCGCTGCGCCGCCCGCCTGTTGACGTTGCCCTTCCGCGTCGCCCGCTGGGTGGGCGGCCCGGACACCGCCCTCGCGTGGCTGCAGAGCCGCCGCGACTACCCCCTGGTGCATGACCGCAACGGCCGGCCGGTGGTGCTGGCCGAGTCGCCGTGGCCGCTGCAGTACGCCCTAAAAAACGCCCCCGGCCTTGTCCTGCATGACATCGAGCCACTGTGAGCCCCGACCGATTCGTGCGTGAATTTGCCTTGCGCCGGCCGCCTTTGTGGTCCGGCAGCCTGACGCTGTTGACGACGATGGCGGTGGGGAGCCTGCTGCACCTGCTGGCGCGGGCGAGCTTGGGCATCGACCCCACGGCGCTTCTCTTCGCCGTGGCACTCTTATCGCTGGGGCTTTTGAGCCTACTGCGCCGCCTGCTCGGGCGACTGCGGCCGGTGCCCACCATCCAGTTTTTCCCCAACCACGTCGTGCTGCCGCGCCATGTCCGGGCATGGCGCAGCTGCCGCATTGCCTATGCCGACGTTCTGGCGCTCCACCTACTGGGAACGGGCTCCATGCTGCACCTTCTTATCGAAGCACGCGGCCGCCTGGTGCACTTGCCGCAGGCCAGCTTCGTCGAGGGCCGCGCCCTGGGCCGACTGGTCAGCGAGCTGCGACGGCGGATCGCGGCGCTGCCGCAGGGCGACGCGTTGATGGTCCAGACCGCGGCACAGCGCCAAGTGGTCGTCAAAAGCCTGCACCGCGGCACCTGGACGGTGCAGGCGACGGCGGGGCTCATCGGCGTCTTCTTCGCGAACACGGCCCTGCAGGGGGCACTGCAGCAACCATTGGGGCTGCTGCGCTGGGGCGCCAACCTGCCGCTGCGGGTCGCCGAGGGCGAGCTGTTTCGCCTGGTGAGCGCCAATTTTTTACACTTGGCAGGCAGCAGCAGCTGGCTTAGTGGCCTGCAGGCCTTCTTGACGGCCCTGGCCATCCTGCACGTCGGCAGCCTGGTCGAGCGGCTGCTGGGCTGGGAGCGCACCGTGGTGGTGCTGGCAGCCGGCGGCTTGGCCTGCAACCTGTGGCTGCTGACGGAGGCGGGCGTCGCCTTTTCCTATGGCGGCGCCGGCATGCTCTTCGGCCTG
The DNA here is from genome assembly GCA_038235675.1 of Myxococcota bacterium. Classification (GTDB taxonomy): domain Bacteria; phylum Myxococcota; class XYA12-FULL-58-9; order XYA12-FULL-58-9; family JBBSTS01; genus JBBSTS01. The sequence continues at coordinate 3,158 of JBBSTS010000161.1, forward strand.
CTCGGAGCCTTTGCGGCGGTGGGCATGCGGCTTACCACCCAGCTGCCCCTCGGACTGCGCCAACCGCGGCGCTGGTGGGCGACGGTGGCGCTGTTCTGCGCCTTGCTGCTGCTGATGTGGCCAGCCAGCGAGCTGCGAGCGCATGCCTGCAGCTTCGTCGTCGGCGGCCTGCTGACGCTCGCCACCTTCGGCCGGCGCGCCGAATTGCCGCGGCCGGCGACTTGGCCACTGCGGGGCCTGGCGATGGCCTTCTTGCTCGCAACGGGGCTGAGCCTGGGACTGGCGGTGCGCCTGGCGTCCACTGCCCCGCCCACTTACGAGCGCGACCTGCTGGCCGCGGCGCCGCAAGGCCGCCTTTGCGACGACCACTGCGTCAACGCGCTGGCGCTGCGCTGGGGCAGCCACCCCCTTACCCCGCAGGACGCCCTGCCGGTCGCGGCAACGGCAATGGCGCAGGTGCTGCAGCGAGCGCCGCAGGAGGCGAGCTTTTACGCCACCCAGGCCCTTATATTGGCGCGCCAGGGTGCCACCGCGCAGGCCACCGTCGCGGCCCAGCAGGCAGTGGCCTGCAGCCCCGAGCTCGACCCCTTCTACGTCGGCCGTCTGGCGCTTTTGCTCGAAGCGCAGGCGCCGCCGGTGCCGCCCGGCGCCCAGATTGTGCTGCAGCCGGAGGCTGCCCAGCTCCTGCTGCAGCCGCCGCCCTCTGGTCCCTTGGCCACGGAGCCCTCTAATTGGTGCGCCCTGCTCTACCGCGGCGAGACACGCCTGGCGGCGCTCTACGCCCGTTTGCCGCCGCGTGCTGGGAGGACGCCGCTGCACAACGCGTGGCTGCGCCTGCTGCTGTCGTTGCTGCCCGAGGAGCCCGGGCAAGCTTTAAGGGTCCGCCTGCTCAGCGTCGAGTCCGCAGGCGTTGGCGCCCGCGCCGTCGAGCCACAGTGGGTTTTGGCGCCGCTGGTGGCGGGCGGCGAAGCCTGAGCGCGCTTGTCTGCCCCCCCTGCCTCCTTTACCTTTGACCGTTACGATGGATGAACTGACCGGCACCCTGGACGCCCTGCCCCTGCCCGACCTCCTACGCCACCTGGCTCGTCGCCGGCGGCATGGGCGGCTGCTTTGTCGCCGCGGCGAGGAGGTGGTGATGCTGCAGCTCGAAGAGGGCCAG
>JBBSTS010000162.1:0-4300 GCA_038235675.1 Myxococcota bacterium
AGCAAGGACGTGCGCATGCAGCCAAACTCGTCCCCCAGCGGGTTGAGCAGCCGCACCTGCGGCACATCTTGCCCCAGCGCCGCGAAGCGCTGCGGTCCGGCGAAGGCCTCCGTGCGCACCTCGTTGAGGCCGGCGCTCAGGGCGGCGGCGACGGCCGGGGCACAAGACAGCGCCGCGGCCCGCGGCCGCCCACAGGGGCCGGCAGCGCTAGGCAGGCGCTCGGGGATCTGATCGTAGCCATAGCGCCGCGCCACCTCCTCGATGAGGTCGACCTCGTGGTTGATGTCGGCGCGAAAACCCGGCGCCACAAAAATCAAGGCGCGCTCGGTGCGCGTCAGGCAGCGGATGTTCAGCGGCTCCAGCAACTGCACGATGCTTTCAGCCGGCAGGTCGATGCCCAGCCGCCGCGGCAGCTGGCGGGTGCGCAGCACGATCTCACGGCTGTTGTCGGGCTTGTAGGGCGCCTCGAGCACCCCCTTGGCAATTTCGCCGCCGGCCACGTCGGCCACCAGCTGCGCCGCGCGCTCCAGCACCTTGAGCACCAAGTCCGGGTCGGTGCCGCGCTCGCAGCGCAGCGACGCCTCCGTCCGCAGGCCCTGTCGCCGGGCGCTCGCGTAGATGCGCGGCGCCTCGAAGAAGGCCGCCTCGAGCAGGACGTGCGAGGTGCTCGCCCCTACCTCCGAGTCCTCGCCACCGATGATCCCAGCCAGCGCCAAAGGCCGCGCGGCGTCGGCCACCACCAGGTCCTCTTCGGACAGCTCACGCGCGCTGCCATCGAGGGTGGTCAGCTTTTCACCCGGCTGCGCCCGCCGCAGGCGCACGGTCGGCAGGCTGGCCTCGACGCCGATGCGCGCCAGGTCGAAGGCGTGCAGGGGCTGGCCCAGCTCGAACATCACGTAGTTGGTCACGTCGACGACGTTGTTGATGCTGCGCTGGCCCATGCGGGCCAGGCGCTCCGCCAGCCACGCCGGCGACGGTCCGACGCGGACGTTGCGCACCACCCGCAGGGCGTAGCGCCGGCAGGCGACGTTGTCCTCGACCACCAGACGGGCCAGCGAGGTGATCTCCGGCCCCTTTTCCGATGCCCGTGCGGTCAGCGGCCGGCAGCGCTTGCCCGTGGCCGCCGCCACCTCGCGCGCCACGCCAAGGTGGCTTAGGAGGTCGGGCCGGTTGGCGGTGATCCCCAAGGTGAGTACCGGGGCTATTGCGGCCACCTCCCAGATGTCGGCGCCCAAAGGCGCCGTCGAAGGCAGCACCCAGATCCCCTTGGCTGGCTCGTCGTCCGCCGGCGGCAGACCAAGCTCGCCGCGGGCGCAGATCATCCCCTCGCTGGTGACCCCGCGCAGGCTGCGCGCCGAGATCAGCAGATCGCCGAGGCGCGCCCCGACGCGCGCAAAAGCCACCTGTTGGCCCACCACCAAGTTGGTGGCGCCGCAGACCACGGTGTGCACCGCCGTGCCGTCTTCCACCTGGCAGATCTGCAGGCGCTGGGCCTTGGGATGGGCCGCGACCGAGGCGATGCGCGCCACCACGACGCCGGTGGCCCCCGCAGCGGGGTCGTCGATCGCCTCCACCTCGATGCCCACCTGCACGAGGGTGGGCACCAGCCGACTCAGCGGCGGCACATCGACAAAGTCGGCTAATCCATCGAGGCTGATCCGCACGGTGTGCTTCCTTTAAATGCCCAGGCCCGCAGTGCGCCGCAAAAAACGTAGGTCGTTGTCGTAGAGCGCGCGGATGTCGTCGATCCCCCAGCGCAGCATCGCCAGCCGGTCGAGGCCCAGGCCGAAGGCGAAGCCCTGGACGCTCTCGACGTCGTAGCCCACCGCCTGCAGCACCGCCGGATGGACCATGCCCGCGCCGAGCACCTCCAGCCAGCCGCTGCCGCGGCAGATGCGGCACTGGCTCTGGGGCTTGCCACCGCAGGCGTCGCAGCCGACGTCGACCTCGCACGAGGGCTCGGTGAAGGGAAAGTAGCTGGGACGAAAGCGTACCGCCGTCTGGGCGCCAAACAGACGTACCAAGAGAGTGCGCAGCACCCCTTTGAGGTCGGCGAAGGTGGCGTGCTCGTCGACCCAAAGGCCCTCGATCTGGTGGAACGCCGGCATGTGGGTGGCGTCCACCTCGTCGCGACGAAAAACCAGGCCGGGAGCAAGGATGCGCACCGGCGGCGGCTGCCCCTTCATCGTGCGGATCTGCACGCTCGAGGTGTGGGTGCGCAAAACGACGTCGGGCCGCACGAAAAAAGTGTCGTGCATGTCGCGCGCGGGATGCGCGGCACCCATGTTGAGGGCCTCGAAATTGTACCACTCATGCTCGATGAGGCGCCCAGAGGCGATCTCGAAGCCCAGCGGCACCAGGCAGTCGACCACCTCTTCTTCGATGAGGCGCAACGGGTGCGCTGCCCCAGGCGGCAGCCGTCGGCCCGGCAGGCTGACGTCGACGGCGCTCACGGCCGCTTTGGTTCTGCGGCCGGACCCCAGGGGCTCGAGCGCGCGTTGACGCTGCAGGTCGAGCCGGGCGCTGAGGCGAGCACGCACGTCATGAATGCGCTGGCCCGCCGCGGGTCGCTCGGCGGCGGGCAGCTGCCGCATACCCTTGAGCGCAACGGCCAACGGCGACGCCTTGCCGAGCGCCTCTTTGCGCAGCGCCTCGACCTCGTCGGCCCCCTGCAGGGTGGCCAGACGGTCGAGGACGTCGCGTTCAAACTTCTCCAGGGAGTCCATTATGGCGGCAGGTCCGGGCGGCACGGGCGGCCGCCCGGACGGCTCAGGCGCTGGCCTGAGCTTTGGCCCGATCGACGATGGCCGCGAAAGCGGTCGGATCGTTCTGCGCCAAATCGGCCAACACCTTGCGGTCCAGCTGGATGTTGGCCTGCTTGAGGCCAAAGATAAAGCGGCTGTAGCTCAACGACTGATCGTGCAGGCCACCGTTGATGCGCACGATCCAGGTCTTGCGAAACTGGCGCTTGCGCTGTTTACGGCCGGCGAAGGCGTACGCCAGTGCGCGGTCGACGGTTTCACGCGCCACTCCGTACAGCTTGCGCCGTGCACCCCAGTAGCCCTTGGCCAGTTTGAGGATCCGTTTGCGGCGGTGGCGGGTTTTTGGCCCACCTTTGGTGCGTGGCATATCTATGTCTCCTTAAAAAGTAGCGGGATCAACCGTAGGGCAGCAGGCTCTTGGCCATGGGGGCGTCCGACGGACCGAGCAGCGTCGTACCGATGAGGTTGCGCTTGAGCTTGCGCGATTTGCCGGTGAAGATGTGGCGCTTACCTTTGCGCCCCACCTTGACATGGCCGCTGCCGGTGATGCGGTAGCGTTTTTGCGCTGATTTCTTGGTCTTCATCTTGTTGCCTGCCATCGAACCGCTCCTTCTTAAGTTTTGAGGGGAGAGACCACCATGATCATGTTGCGCCCCTCCAGCTTGGGCATGCTCTCGACCGTGCCCGCCGTTTTGATGTCCTGCGTGATCCGCTCCATGATGCGCCGGGCGATGTCCTGTCGGGTGATTTCGCGCCCACGGAACATCATCGTCACCTTGGCTTTGTGTCCTTCTGACAGAAAGCGTTTAATATTGTCCACCTTGAAGGTGTAGTCGTGCGGCTCAATCTTGGGGCGAAATTTCACCTCTTTGAGGGTGACGTTGGCCTGATGCTTGCGCGCCTCGGCATTTTTCTTTTTCAACGCGTATTTGAACTTGCCGTAGTCCATGATTCGGCAGACCGGCGGCCGTGAGTCGCCGGCCACCTCCACCAAGTCGAGGCCGAGCTCTTGCGCCTTGGAAAGGGCCATCTCTGGCGGCATGATGCCGAGCTGCTGGCCGTCGGCGTCGATGACGCGAATTTCGTGCGCCCGGATGCGACGGTTGAGCCGCGGCTCCGTACTGTTGCTGCTGGTGCTGCCTCCTCGTGCTGCGATGATTTGCTCCTAAGCCCAGGGGGTCGCTAGAGTATGTCCAGATTGCAGACTCGCTTGGCGAGCATGGCAGGACCTGGGACAGGGATAGCGGCGGCTCTTATCACGGCGTCAATCGCCTGGTCAAGCGCCATGCTCTGCTGGCCGCCTCCCTGGCGGCGGCGCAGGGCGACGGTTTGCGCCGCCTGCTCTTTGGCGCCCACCACCAACAGCTGGGGGACCTTGAGCAGCTCGGCGGCGCGGATCTTGTAGCCCAGCTTCTCGGTGCGGCCGTCGAGGCGTACGCGCATGCCGGCATCCGACAGCCGCTGCGCCAGGGCGCGAGCGTAGTCCAAGGTCTCCGGGCCCAACGAGATCACCCGCGCCTGCTCGGGGGCGAGCCATA
>JBBSTS010000163.1:0-4293 GCA_038235675.1 Myxococcota bacterium
AGCGCCGAGCCCACGTCGCGCACGCCGATGCCGGCCGCGCCGGAGGTGATGCGCACGTCCTCACGATGGTAACCTTCGACGTTGGCGTTGCCGATGTTGCTGCCGATGACCTGGGCGCCGTACTGCTGCGCCTGCAGCCCACGCGCGCCTACTGAGAGCGCGCCAAAAAGAGTTCCCATGCCTTCACCCGTATCCTCCGATGAGGTGGCGCGTTGGCGTGGTGCGGGCGGTGCCGCGGGCCTCGTAACGCATCCCATCGGTCAAGCTGGACTGCGTAAGTGCAGCGCGCAGCGACTGACCCAAAGCGGCGCACAGCTGCGCGTAGCGATGTACGTGCCTCTGTAACCCCTGTAGGTCCATTTTGTTGGGACTTCGGTGTTGCGTGGGCGACGCCATCAAAGCGGCAAAGGCGTCGTCCAATTCTGTGACCCGTTGGCGCAGCGCCCCACCATCGCAGTTGGCGGCGGCCTCTTCGGCCGCCGACAACAGGCGATGCAGAGCGGCAGCGTCCACTTACTCTGCCTGCGGGAAATTTTCGTCGCGCAGGATGGCGTGGGCAAGGGCAATGGAGTCGATGGGCAGCGCGTTGCTGCGCACGGCATGCTGTAGCCCCTGCAGGCGCGTCCAGGCGATTTCCTGCGAGTCGGCGGCGGCCGGTGAGGCCTTGGCAAACGCAGCAATTTCTTTGGCCTCCGGCGAGAGCACCGACGAGTCCGCTGCAGCAATGCGCGGCGCGAAAACCTGCATGCTGCCGAGGCTGGCTCGTCCAGCGCGCACGCCGTAGGCTGCCGCCGGCCCCATGCCCTCCGCTGCGGCCCCAAGGAGGCCCCCTACCTGCACATCATCGTTGAGAAAGTCGTCTGACATCGTCGTCCTCCTGTCGTCTAATTGGTTCATCGACCGGCCCGCGCAAAACTTGAGTCAGCGGTTCAGCCAGTCCCATGCCCCCCTGCTCGGCAATGTGCGAAGCGAGCTGTTCATCGAGCATGCCGGTGAACATTTGCTCACCAAACCCTTTGTCGTCCGAGGCGAGGGTGTGGCGCATGCTGGCGAAGATCTGCTTGACCAGCAGCGCCTCGAAGTCGTGCGCCACCTGCGCCACCTTCTCGCCCTCGTCGGGGGCATGGGCGCCGCTCGGCAGGCCGCGCTGCAGGGTCCCGAGGCCGTCGCTGCGTAGGGGCTGCAGGTCTTTGGCAGAGGCGGCGCCAAGGGCGCTCAGGTCGTGGGAGGAGGACATGGGATCACCTTGTTAGAGGATTTCGAGCTCCGCCCGCAGGGCGCCGGCGGACTTGAGGGCCTGCATGATGGCGACCAGGTCGCGCGGCGCGACGCCCAGGGTGTTGAGCGCCTTGACGACGTCGCCAAGCGATGCGCCGGCCGGCAGCGACTGCAGCGGCGGCTTGGCCTCGGCGGCGCTCACCTGCGTCAGGGGCGTCACCACCGTGCGGCCACGGCCAAAGGCGTTGGGCTGCGACACCTGCGGCTGCTCGCGCACCTCGAGGGTGAGCCCGCCATGGGCGATGGCCACCGCGGTGAGGCGGACCGCGTCGCCCAAGACCACCGTGCCGGTGCGCTCGTTGATGACCACGCGATTGGGAATGTCGGGGGTCACGTCCAGCATTTCGAGCTCGGCATAGAGCGCTGCGACGCGGCCCGCATAGCCAGGGGGAACCTGCACCAAGATGGTGCCACTGTCGCGCGCCGCCGCGAGCGCCAGTGGACCGACGGCGGCAGCTGCCGCGTTGGCGTTGGCGGCCAGGGCGCCGTTGGGGTTCTGGGCGTTGGGATCCTGTGCATTGGGATTTGGCGCTGCGGCGACCGGCGGCGGCGGCAGCACGCCGCCGAGGCTCTTGAGCTTGGCCTCGATGACGGTGGCGGCGCGCACCGCGGTGGTAAAATCAGGCATGTGCAGGGCGATGGCGAGCTGCCCCTCGGGCATCCGCAGCGGCACCTCACGCTCGACCACGGCGCCGTTGGGGATGCGACCGACGGTGGTGATGTTTTTCGAGGTGCGCGAGCCGGAGAGGCCACCGGCAAAGTAGCCGCCCACCGACAGGGGGCCCTGGGCGACGGCGTAGACCTTGAGGTCCGAGCCCTTGAGCGGGCTGGCCACCAAGGTGCCGCCCTCGAGGCTGCGGGCGTTGCCCATCGACGACACCGTGACGTCCAGGCGCTGGCCGGGGCCGACGAAGGCCGGCAGCTCCGCGGTCACCATGACCACCGCGACGTTGCGCATCAGCAGCTGGGTGGCGTCGACGTTGACCCCCAGGTGGCGCAGCATGGTGACCACCGACTGCTGGCCGACGCCGGTAAAAGAATCGTCGCCGGTGTTGGGGAGGCCCATGACCAGGCCGTAGCCGAGAAGCTGGTTGTTGCGCGCCCCCACCAGGCTCGCCAAGTCCTTGAGGCGCTCGGCCTGCGCCGGCCAAGCACCCAAAAGACAGAGCGTCAACGTCGTCAAAAACCGGCAGAGCGTTGTGAGCCGTGCGCGCATCCTTCTCCTTCGGAGGGTTAAAAGGGCCAGGCCCAATTGACAAAACGGGTGAACCAGGGCTGCGTTTCTGCCTCGCTGATGACGCCGCGGCCGGTGTACTCCAGCTCCACATCGGCGAGCTTGCTCGACGGCACCGAGTTGTCCGGCAGCACGTCGATGGGGCGCACGACGCCGCTGATGTACAAGAAGCTCTCTTCGTCGTTGAGCAGCAGGACCTTGTGCCCCTCGACGTAGAAGTCGCCGTTTGGCAGCGACGACTTGATGCGCACCGGTAAGATCGCCGCCAGCGCGCCCGAGCGTTTGGTGTTGCCGGCACCGTTGAAATCATTTTTGGTCGCGGTACTGATCAGCGCGGCGGGGTCGAAGCCGGGGTTGTCGCGCACCGTCTTGAGCAGGGCGGTGTAAAAAGAGGAGATCCCCAGCTGCGTCGTGCTCTCATGGTTGGTGGTGGTGGAGGCGTCGCGGGTGGCGTCGGAGTTCTCGCCCACCGCGATGGTGAGGATGTCGCCGATACGCCGCGCTTTGGCGTCTTCGAAAAGGTTGTGCGAGCCCTCGCTCCACAGCGAGCCGGGAGTGCGGGCCGCGTCGGCAGCAGCATAGGTATCGGATTTGTACTTACGGGTTTTGCGCAGCGACGGCGAGACGTGGCGGACGCAGGCGCCGCACAGCGATGTCAACAGGAGGATGGCGGCCAAGCGCCTCACGGCAGCACCTCGACGGTACGTGCGTCCATCACCCGACCGTGCAACACCCGCGTGCCGCCGCTCGGGAGCACCGCCACGGAGTCGCCGACGTGGCCCGAGAGCTGGGCGATGCCGCTGCTCTGCACCGTGACCGCACCGGACTGAATGCGGATGGTCACCGGCTGGTTGCGCTCGATGCCGGGACCGACGGCAGCCTGCTGTGGGAGCTCCAGATCGAGCAGCACCGGCACGCGCACCTGCGTCTGCTCGCCGGCGGCGGTGCGGCTGGCGATGGTGGCCAGCACTGTCTGACGGCCGCCGCGCAGTTGGCCGAGGTCGGGGACCTGGCAGTCGACCTTGCCGGGGGGCAGCACCAGGCCGCCCTCGACGCTGAGCTGGCGCAGGACGCTGCCCATCGCCAAACGCACCTCTACCTGGCGGCGCACCAGGGCCTGCAGCTTGACCTCGTTGAGGACCTGACCGTCACGTACCACTTCGATGCGCGCCGGCACCGGCACCGGCGAGCTTCCCAGCTCCGCCAGGCGCAGGCGACCGTCGATCTGATGCCGGGTCAGGATGCGGCGCTGCAGTGGCCGCGGCGCGGCACCCAAATCGACGCTGGCCCAGGGCTCGGGCATGGCCGGGACGACGGCGCCCAGCAACAGGCGGTCGCCCTGCACGTGCACGGCCGCCCCCTTGACGTGGCCGATGCTGCTGCGGCCGCCAACGGCGGCCTGCAGCAGGGCCAGCAAGGCAAAGGTGCTCAGCATCATCAGCGCAGCTGCGCTGCCGAGCCCAGCATCTGGTCGGCGGCCTGGATCACCCGCGTGCCCATTTCATAGGCCCGCTGGGTGTTGATGAGATCGATCATCTCGTCCACCGCGGTGACGTTGGACATCTCCAAAAACCCCTGCTGGATGGCGCCGGTCGAGTCGACGCCTGGCTGAACCACCATCGGCTGACCGGAGGCCTGGGTGGCGCCGAGCAAGTTGTGTCCCAGCGGTTCGAGGCCGGCAGGGTTGGTAAACTGCGCCAGTGTCAAGCGACCGATCTGTGTCTCGGACTTGTGGTCTAGCTCGCGGGCGGTGACCGTGCCGTCACGCCCTACCACCACCT